>JAUVKN010000079.1 GCA_030596245.1 Bacteroidia bacterium
GGAACCCAGTCCGAATACAGTGGCTTCGGCAATGTTTGCATACTCCCGTTCCTGCATAAAGAGCGAACCACCCAGAATGGCACAGTTCACAGCGATCAGCGGCAAAAAGATCCCCAGTGAGGTGTAAAGTGCTGGTGTAAACTTTTCGATTATCATCTCAACCAGCTGGACCATTGAAGCGATCACAGCAATAAACATGATGAAAGAGAGAAAGCTCAGGTCCACATCACCGAGACTTGGAGTGATCCATGTAAGAGCCCCTGCTTTGAGGATGAATTTCTCTAATAGAAAGTTAATGGGTAGCGTAAATCCAAGTACAAAGATCACTGCAATCCCAAGGCCTGTGGACGTTTTGACCGTTTTGGATACAGCCAGGTATGAACACATGCCCAGGAAATAGGCAAAGATCATGTTATCGATAAAGATGGACTTCACAAATATGTTGACCAGATTTTCCATGTAGGTAATAAATTTCTAGTTGTTTTCGATCAGATCTTTTCGGCGTGACCGTTGTATCCAAATAATGATACCCACTACGACCAGCGCCATGGGAGGAAGGATCATCATCCCGTTATTCACATAACCGGCATCATAAAAAGCCTGGGGGATCACCCGGTAATCCAACAGGGTTCCTGAACCCAGAAGCTCCCTGAAGAATGCCACAATGATCAGGATCACTCCATAACCTGCTGCATTTCCAAGACCGTCCAGGAAGGAAGCCCATGGCTTGTTAGCCATTGCAAATGCTTCCAGTCGGCCCATGATGATACAGTTGGTAATGATGAGTCCCACAAAGACCGATAACTGCTTGCTCACGTCATAGGCATAAGCCTTCAACACCTGGTCCACCAGGATCACCATGGTAGCAATCACCACAAGCTGAACAATAATACGTATGCGGGGTGGTATCATCTTCCTTAGAAAGGATATAGCCACATTGGACACAGCCATCACCACTACAACCGAAAGTGCTAAAACAATGGACGGTTTCAGTTTCACAGTAACAGCAAGTGCCGAGCAGATTCCCAAAACCTGAACGGTGATGGGATTGCTCTTACCCAACGGCTCTGTCAGAAGCCTGAGGTTTTTTGCGGAAAACATTGGTTCCTTTTCGCTACTCATGATATAATTAATTTGTTGCTAACTGTTGAAAATGTTTTACATAACCGGTCAAACAATCCTTCATCATCTCTTCCAGAGCTTTGGATGTGATCGTTCCTCCGGAGACGGCATCAACACCGTGGGGATCGGAAGGATCGGCGCCGCCCTTAACCACTTCGATGGAGGCAAATTCACCACTCTCTTCGAATATGGTTTTACCGGCAAATGGTTCCTGGAACCACTCTGTATTGATCTCTGAACCCAGTCCCGGAGTCTCTTTATCATGATCGAAGACTGCCCCGTAAATGGTATTCAGATCGTCATTGAAGGCAATATAACCCCAGATGGGTCCCCAGAGTCCCTTGCCCCGAACCGGTACCACATATTTCTTCTCTCCTGCTCCGTTCACGTAGATAAACAGAGGATAATTCCTCTCTTCCTGTGGCTTTCGGATCTCAGCATTCAGAGTGAGCATCACCTCGAAAGCATCTGTTTCCACAATATTTCCGTTAAAATCGACTACATAGGATTCGGTGATGTATTTTTCAAACTCCTCCTCAATGTAGCTGTTCTTATCACTTACCTCGCCCACCTGTTCAGCTTAACCCACCGAACGCAGTACATCCTGCTTTTTCTCAATCTCCAGATTCATCTGCTGGCGTGGCTTCAACTGCATGGAGACGAACGAAAGCATTACAGCCACGATGGTCACCATGATCAGTGAAAAGACAAATATGTATGTATTGCTAAAACTTCTCATCTTGTCTCTATGATATTAATTTGCAGTAACTTTTGCTCTTTTCAATCTCTTGCGTATGTTGCCCTCAATCACGTAATGATCGATCAGTGGTGCAAAAACATTCATTAACAGGATGGCCATCATTACTCCTTCAGGGTATGCAGGATTTAGTACCCTGATCAGGATGGCCAGGAATCCAATAAGGAATCCATAGATCCACTTCCCTTTCTCGGTCTGTGTGGCTGATACCGGATCGGTGGCCATGAAAACGGCACCAAAGGCGAATCCTCCAAGAAGCAAGTGTTGCCAGAATGGTACAGCCATGAACTCGTTGGCCGCAAAAACATTCAGAAGCAATCCCATTGCGGCTCCACCGGCAAAAACGGAAAATATGATTTTCCAACTGGCAATTCCTGTAAAGATCAGGAACAGCGAACCAATAAGGATAGCAAGGGTGGATGTCTCCCCAATGGAACCCGGAATGGTCCCCAGAAACATGTCCCAGGACGAAATGGTCTCTCCCAATCCATTCAAAAATGTAGAGGTATTTCCTGCTGCCTGTCCCAGGATTGTGGAACCTGAATAACCGTCAATTACACCAGTTCCATCGGTCATGCCTGCGATCCAGACTTTATCACCTGACATCTGACTGGGGTATGCAAAAAACAGAAATGCCCTGGCTATCAGTGCAGGATTTAGAATGTTCATGCCCGTACCTCCAAATACCTCTTTTCCGATCACCACTGCAAAAACTGTTGCCACGGCGACCATCCACAACGGTACATCGGCCGGCATAATCAGAGGGATGAGCATCCCAGTAACGAAGAACCCTTCGTTCACTTCATGGCCCCTCATCTGTGCAAATGCAATCTCAATCCCAAGGCCCACCGCGTAAGAAACCACAATAATGGGCAGTATCTTCAGGAACCCAAACCATACCATCTGCCAGAATCCTGCTTCGATGCCCAGGGCCTGGAAATGGTGAAATCCTGTATTCCAGATCCCAAACAACAGGGCCGGGACCATGGCAATGAGGACAATAATTAAGGACCGCTTCATATCATTGGCATCCCTGATATGAACCCGACCAGTTGTGACCTTGTTGGGAACAAAGAGAAAGGTCTCAACAGCTTCAAATGCGGACAGAAACATGTGAAGCTTCCCTCCTTTCTCGAAGGGAGGCTTGATTTTATCAACAAATCTTCTTAAAGCACTCATGTGAATTGATTGGTATAATTGTTAATCTTCCATTTCTGTTAATCTTCCATCTCTTTGCGTAACGATCTCAATCCATCGCGAAGGATCTTCGTGATTGGGATTTTTGAAGTACAGATCACCTCACAAAGGGCCAGGTCCTCTTCATCAACCTCGTAAATGCCCAGCTGCTCCATCTTATCAATGTCGTTGACCAGGATGGCCTTCAGGAGTTGCATGGGATAAATGTCCATGGGAACCACCTTTTCAAACTCGCCGGTCATCACAAATGCCCTCTCCCCACCGTGGAGGTTGGTGTCCATGTCAAAATGCTTATTTGGGGTCAGTAACCTGGAGGCAAACGAACGGGAAGAAGAAAACTTCTTAAATCCGGGTAGGATCCATCCAAACATTTCATAATAATTTCCTTCAGGTATCACCGTCAGCTGGGAATCTGAGAATCCTATGTATCCTTTTTCCGGATCAATTTGCTTCCCGTTAAGCACATTACCGCTGATGATCCTGTTCTCGCCATCCATCAGTCTGTTTTCAAGCATCGGTGCCACTGAAGCTCCGCGAATGGTCTTGAAATAGACGGGATCTTTCACCCTGGAACCGGTCAGCGCCACCACCATGGATGGATCATACTGACCTGTTTTGAATAATCTTCCGATGGCCACCACGTCCTGGGGCTGAACAGTCCATACCACATCTCCCTTATTGATGGGATCCAATTTATGGATCTGGGTACCCACATTACCTGTGGGGTGGGGACCTTTGAACCGATTGATCTCCACTCCTTCGATGGAAGCAAGTGTTCTCACAGAAGGATACCTGCCATCCAGGTTCAGATGGACATTCCCTTCGGTCAATCTTTTTAATACGTTCACACCCCACTGAAAATCCTCCTCCATATCTTTCAACAGAAAGTCATAATCAGGAGCCAGGGGTGATGTATCAAATGCTGAAATAAAGATCGATTTGGGTTTTGTGCCGGGTCTGGCAATCACCGAATAAGGACGCTGCCTGATCACAGGCCAGAGGCCGCTTTCGAGCAGGTTCTCCTCAATTTGCTCCCAGGTCAAATCAGCCGGATCACCCTTGAGAAAAGTCTCATAGGTATCCTTGCCATCATCCTCAACGACCACCTCGATAATCCGTCTTCTTTCCCCACGGTTGATGGAAAGAAGAAGTCCGCTCACCGGAGAGGTGAACTTGATCTCGGGATGATACTTGTCATAGAAAATGGGGGTTCCGACCTTTACCTGGTCACAAAGTTTGGGGATGATTTTGGGTGTAAGTTCGTGAAAATCTGCAGGTTTTACTGCGAAAGTTTTGGCCCTGGGGGCCTTGACATACATTCTTTCGGCCTGACCATTCATCTTGATGTCCAGACCTTTCTTAATCTTTATTACGTCAGCCATTGTGAACTATGTAACAGAAAATAAAAGTATAAAAATAGCTATTTTTGTCAACTGACAAACTTGTTTGCGGTATAGTTCTTGATACTTGTGTAAAAGATGTCAATTTGACTTGCGATAATATGAAAATACTTGCATTTTGCCTAACATATTTTATCCTGATCCAGGTCAGCATTAATCCTGTTCATGGTCAACAGCCCTTTGAGGATAAGGATGGAATGTATCGGGAGATGGTGCTGGATCCGAACATTAAAACTATACAGCTTTACCGCGAAGGCTGGCCCCTGAGTTATCCAGTGATGAAAATTCCGGAAGATGTTCCGCTGGTTCTGGAATTTGATGATTTGTCCAGGGAACAACCCACCTATTTATATAAGGTGATTCACTGCAATGCTGACTGGAGTCAATCGGACCTTACCGAGCAGGAGTATCTGGAAGGTTATCCTGAAAACGAAGTTCCCGGGGGTACCCCTTCCTTCAATACCTATTATTCCTATCAGCACCATACCCTGACACTCCCCAATGAAAACATCAGACTCTTGCTTTCCGGCAACTACTTGCTGGTGGTGTACCGGAATTGGGACCCTGAGAGCGTGGTCTTTACAAAAAGGTTCATGGCTACAGAAGGACTCGTTAACATTGAAGCCACTGCATCCATTCCAGTGTTGAACCAGTATAAGGATTGTTGCCATGAAGTAGACTTTACTGTGCACCACTCCGGGGTGAGGATTGATGACCCATTCAGCGAGACCAGTGCAGTCATTTATCAGAACGGACTCTGGGATCTGGGCATCCTGGGATTACATCCATACATGGTCAATCCCGGCGAATTGGTTTATGACTTCCACGAAGAAAATATTTTCCCCGGGGGAAATGAATTCCGGTTTTTTGACACAAAAAATACGCGGATACCTACCTATTATGTGCAGCGCATTGATTACGTGGATCCCTATTTTCATTTTGAATTAAAGCCCGACCTGCCCAATCCTCCACACAATTACTTCTCAAAAGAGGACATCAATGGGAGGTACGCCATTGAGTCAGAAGGTGGGCGTGACCCGGGTGTGGATGCCGATTATGTATATGTCCATTTCAACCTCAATATGCCTATTCCGTTGGATGGCTCCGTGTATATCACTGGAGCCCTTACCAACTGGCAGTTCAATGACCTGAACCGGATGGAATATGTGGCCGAAGACGGGGCCTACAGGAAAACACTGTTGCTCAAACAGGGAGTGTACAACTACAGGTACCTGTTCCTGCCCGCATTATCAGAACAATTTGACATGGCAGAGATCGAAGGGAACCATTTTGAAACGGAGAATGAATACCTGATCCTTTTTTATTACCATCCGCCCGGGACTAGGTATGACAGACTGCTGGGGCATCAGGTGATTCATAGTAATCAGTAAATATCTCATTGCTAGCTTAAGTCAAAAAGAAGTGTGTAAAATCCAGGAAGGAGTATATGAAAACATGGTGAAAAAAGTGGCTGCCATTGGTGCCAATACCTCTATTGTTTGCGGGAGTATTAAATGGTATATTTGTATTAAGAGGTGAAGGAGCAAGTGACCCGTAAGGTAAATCTTACTTACAGGTGATTGGTAATCTCTTGAGACCGGTTAGTTGAAGATATTTAAATAGTTAAAATTGAATTCTCAAATGAATAAAACCAGTCCGAATTTTGCATTAATAGGTTTAGCTGGGTATATTGCTGTTAGACATGTCCATGCCATCAAGGAAACCAACCATACACTTGTTGCAGCGCTTGACCCGTGCGACAGCGTGGGCTTCTTGGACAGCTACTTCCCCAATACCGATTTCTTCACTGAATTCGAACGGTTTGACAGGCACATTGCCAAACTGAACAGACAGGGAACACATGTTAATTATATAAGCATTTGTTCACCCAATTACCTGCACGATTCGCACGTCCGTTTTGCTCTCCGCAGCGGGGCAGATGCCATTTGTGAAAATCCCCTGGTTCTCAATCCATGGAACGTAGATGCACTGCTCAACTATGAGCAGGAGACAGAAAAGAAGGTGTGGAACATCCTTCAGCTCAGGAACCACCAAGCTATCATTGACCTGAAAGAAAAGGTAGCTAGTGGCCCGGCAGACAAAGTATACGACATCGACCTTTCTTATATCACCAGCCGGGGCAACTGGTACCCATACTCCTGGAAGGGAGATATTGAGAAATCAGGGGGGATCGCCACCAACATTGGGGTTCACTTCTTTGATATGCTAATCTGGATCTTTGGATCTGTAAAGGAGAATCGGGTCAACTTCCTCAAAGGGGATAAAGTTGCTGGTTTTCTTGAACTGAAGCAGGCAAGGGTACGCTGGTTCCTGAGTATCGATTATGCGGATATCCCACAGAAAATTAAAGCCTCCGGCAAACGTACCTTCCGATCCATCACAATCAATGGGGAGGAAATAGAATTCAGTGGTGGATTTACCGACTTGCATACGGTATCCTATGAGAGAATCCTTGAGGGAAAGGGATTTGAATTGGAGACCGCTCGTAATTCAATTCAAACCGTATATAGCATTCGAACTGCTTCACCCGTTGGATTGAAAGGTAATTATCATCCCATTATCAAAAATATGGGCATAGATATCTAGAATGCACCAATTTTTAGGGTAAAGATTGGGAAGCCGGAATTCGAACGCTATAGCCCTATCTCGTCTGAGACTTCCCGCATGGCATCCACCGAAAGCTGGATGAACTCGTCCAATTGGATCCCGATTTTTTCACATTCCATGATGTGATCGCGATTTACACCTGCAGCGAAAGCTTTCTCTTTCATCCGTTTGCGGACTGACTTATACTTAATGCTTTCAATCTTTTTATCGGGATATACCAGTGTAGTGGCATAGATAAAACCCGTGATTGTCTCCCCGGCAGCCAGTGCATGATGGAATTTTGTGGACCTGGGGATTCCGGTAGCCTCATCGTTGTGCATGCGAATCGCATCGAGAATTTCTTCATCCAGATCAAATTCTGAAAGCAACTCCTCTGCTTTCAATGCATGCACCTTTGGATCGGCATTGGTCACCTCCACATCAATATCATGCAGAAGTCCTGTTAATCCCCAACGCTCTTCATCCTCTCCCAGCCGCCTGGCCAGAGCCCGCATCACAGCCTCCGAAGCAAGACAATGGACAATCGTTTTCTCGTTTTTTACATGTTCGCTGAGTTTCAATAATGCCAGATCTCGACTAATCTTCATGACAATAAGAGTTATTGTGTTTGTGATACAAAAAATATTATGAAATGTACTCAAAAACTGCTTACCCGCATAATATAGCTATTTCCGGCAATGAAAAACATATTTTCCGGTGAATTATCATCTCCATATTTTGTTATAATGGAATGAACATACTACACATAAAATGCGTTTCTTTGTAACTGATCCTTATGGTATACCTGACACGCAGAGAACGATTTAGTGCAGCCCACAGACTGTTCAATTCGGAACTGACCGATGAAGAAAATGAACAGATCTACGGTCCCTGTGCTAATCCCAACTGGCATGGTCATAACTACATCTTGTGGGTAACCATCAAGGGAGAAGTTAATCCTGGTACCGGGTACGTGGTGGACCTGAAGCAGTTGAGCCAGATCATTCGAAAAAAAGTGATCGCGAAACTAGATCATAAGAACATCAACACGGAAGTAACCTTTATGAAGGATAAATTTGTTTCCACCGAGAACCTTGCCATTGGAATTTGGAATGAGCTGGACCCATCCATAAGAATGCTTAATGTAGAGTTGCATTCGGTGAAGATCATGGAGACAGAGAATAACACAGTAGAATACTTAGGAAAATAGATAAATATGGAGATAGTAAATAACGGACTTGGTAAGAATCAGAACGGCGGGTATGACAGGATCGACCACTGGGACGATGATACAACATCGAAGCTTACCACCCATTATCAGGAGATCCTTAACCTTTTAGGAGAAAATGGACAACGGGAAGGATTGAAGGAGACCCCCAAACGGGTCGCAAAAGCCATACAATTCCTCACCCAGGGCTATGGGACCGATCCCGCTGAGATACTAAAGTCTGCCATCTACCATGAGGATTACAGTGAAATGGTCATTGTCAAGGATATCGAACTATTCTCTATGTGCGAACACCACATGTTGCCTTTTATCGGGAAGGCACATGTGGCCTATATCCCTGACGGGCGCATAACTGGCCTGAGCAAAATAGCACGCGTGGTGGAAGCCTATGCCAGACGCCTGCAAGTCCAGGAACGACTCACTGTTCAGATCAGGGACTGCATCCAGGAGACCCTGAAACCGCTGGGTGTGGCTGTAGTTATTGAGGCACTTCACCTCTGCATGGTGATGCGAGGTGTTCAGAAGCAAAATTCAGTCACTACCACATCGGCATTTACCGGAGGCTTTATGAAATCTGACAAAACCCGTGAAGAGTTTATACACCTGATCGGTGCAAAGCTTCGCTAACTTTCATTACTTTTATCGAACATTAACTAAAACAGATGCAAGCATTTGTATTTCCCGGACAGGGGGCTCAATATGTGGGGATGGGTAAGGATCTTTATGATCAGCATGCCCAGGCGAATGATCTGTTTGAACAGGCCAATGAAATACTGGGATTCCGGATCACCGACCTGATGTTCGAAGGTCAGGATGAGGACCTGAAACAGACCCGTGTTACCCAGCCTGCAATTTTCCTGCATTCAGTGATCCTGGCCAGCACGCTGGAAGGATTTCAGCCAGACATGGTGGCAGGTCATTCTCTGGGTGAATTTTCTGCGCTGGTTGCCAACGGGACTCTCTCTTTCGAAGACGGACTAAACCTGGTTTTTAAACGGGCACTGGCCATGCAAAAGGCATGTGAAGCCGAGCCTTCCACCATGGCTGCCATCATTGGCATGGAGGATAGTCAGGTAGAACAGGTGTGTAAGGAGATTGACAAAATCGTGGTGGCTGCAAATTACAACAGTCCGGGTCAAATCGTTATTTCGGGTTCAGTTCCCGGGATCGACGCTGCAGTTGAGAAACTTGCAGCCATGGGAGCAAAACGTGCCCTTAAGCTTCCAGTGGGGGGGGCTTTTCATTCTCCACTCATGGAACCTGCCAGGGCAGAATTAGAAGAAGCCATCCAGGCTGCACCTTTCAGCATACCCGTGTGCCCGGTTTATCAGAATGTGAATGCAATGCCTTCCGGTGATCCCGCTGAGATCAAGAAAAACCTGGTAGCACAGCTCACCGCACCGGTAATGTGGACCCAGACAGTAAAGCACATGATAGCCGATGGGGCAACCTCTTTTACTGAAGTTGGACCGGGAAAAGTATTGCAGGGATTAATCAAAAAAGTGGACAGGGGCATGGAAACACAGAGTGCGTAACTACCACCCTGCATGAATCATATGAAGGGGTTGTAAAAAAACCCCTTTTTTTATAGCACATAAGAAGAGTTATGAACGTTTTAAAATTCGGCGGCACCTCTGTAGGCAGCACAGAGAATATTAAAATTGTCAAAAGGATCCTTGAGGGTCAGGAGCAGGCATGTGCTGTAGTGGTAAGTGCTTTTGGCGGAGTGACCGATCAGATCATCCATACTGCCAACCTGGCAAGCGAACAGAATCAGGCTTTTAGGGATGAAATAACAATTATCAGAGAGAGGCATTTTGATGCTGTCAATGAACTGCTTGAGGGGGAACGAAAAGAATTCACACGTAATGAGGTAGATTCATTACTCAACGAATTTCAGGATGTGCTGCAAGGAGTTTATCAACTACAGGATCTGAGTGATAAAACTCTCGATTTCCTTCTCAGTTTTGGAGAGCGCCTTTCAGCTACCATCATCGCAAGATACATCGAAGGGGCTATATATATTGATTCCAGAAAACTTATCCTCAGTGACAGCAAATTCGGCAACGCCACCGTTCAATTTGAGGTCTCCAATAAACAGATTCGAAGCCAGTTAAAGGAAGTCCATAAGGTGGCACTGCTACCTGGATTCATTGCCACCGATGAGCACGGGCGGACGACCACCCTTGGCAGAGGAGGTTCGGACTACACTGCTGCCATTATTGCCGCGGCTATCAAAGCCGATGTACTTGAGATATGGACCGATGTAAACGGATTCATGACAGCAGATCCACGCATTGTTTCCAAGGCTTACCCGGTAGATTGCATGAGCTATGAAGAAGCCATGGAACTCTCCCATTTCGGCGCTAAAGTAATCTACACCCCCACCCTTACACCTGCCTATAAGGAAAATGTACCTATCCGGGTAAAGAATACTTTTAATCCCGATGGCCCAGGAACCCTCATTGCCAAGGAAACCGTTTGCAAACAGAGCGAACTGATCAAAGGGATCTCTTCCATCGATGAAATCTCGCTGATAACTGTCAGGGGTGCCGGAATGGTAGGAAAGACCGGAACTTCATCGAGAGTCTTCAGTTCCCTGGCAAAGCACAACGTGAACGTGATCCTGATCACCCAGGCATCTTCTGAGATGACCATCTCATTTGCAGTTACACCTGCCGATACTGCTACTGCGGTGGAAGCCCTACAGGATGAATTTGAAATTGAGATTGTTCACCGCAAAGATATGGAGATCGAAGTGATAAACGATCTCTCCATCATTGCCATTGTGGGAGAAGGGATGCGACACACGCCCGGGATCTCAGCCATCCTCTTCCGCTCTTTGGGACGGAACGGAATTAGTGTCATTGCCACAGCCCAGGGTTCCAGTGAGCTAAATATCTCAGTGGTAATAAAACACAACAGCCAGAAAAAGGCCCTGAATGTGATCCACGAAGGGTTTTTCCTGTCTGACTACAGGGAACTGCACCTCTACCTGGCTGGTCTGGGAAACGTGGGGCAAAACCTGATGCTTCAACTTCAGAAACAACGGGAAAAACTAATAGAGACACTTAAACTGAAGGTGAACCTTGTGGGTATAACCAATAGCCGTAAGATGGTGATAGACCAGAACGGGATCGAGCCTGCCACTTACCAGGAGCGACTACACCATGGCGAACCGGCTGACCTTAACAAAATGATAGAGGTAATCAGGAAAAACAACCTGCGAAATTCAGTTTTTATAGACTGTACCGCCAGTGAACCTGTCTCAATGGTCTATGAAAAACTCTTTGATTCATACGTTTCTGTTGTCACCGCAAATAAAATAGCCTGCAGTTCTTCTTACGATTTTTACAGTAAGCTTAAGAAGAAGGCCATCCACAAAGGCGTGAAATTCGGTTTCGAAACCAATGTAGCTGCCGGACTACCTGTAATCAATACAATCAACGATTTGATTAAAAGTGGAGACAGGATCCTGAAACTGGAAGCGGTGGTATCGGGAACACTCAATTACATTTTCAATATCATGAGTGAAGAGGTACCTTTGAGCAAGGCAATAAAGATGGCCAAGGAGGAAGGGTACTCTGAGCCCGATCCAAGGCTGGACCTGAGCGGAACAGATGTGAAAAGGAAGCTCCTGATCCTGGCCAGGGAGTCAGGTTATGAACTTGAAGAGGATGATATTGATATTATACCATTTCTTCCAGATGAACTTTTTAAGGGTTCTATGGGAGAATTCTGGAAAGAGGTGGAGAAGCTGGATGATGAATTCGAGGAGAAACGGAAGCAGATGATTGGAAAGGGTTTGAAGTGGCGCTACCTGGCTACCCTGGACGGTGGAAAAGGAAAAATGGAGCTTGTGGAGGTGGACTCCACCCACCCGGCATTTCCGTTGGAGGCCAGCAACAACATCATCATGATCACCACCGATCGCTACAGGGACCTGCCCCTGATCGTCAAGGGCTATGGAGCCGGGGCTGAAGTAACTGCGGCCGGCGTCTTTGCTGATATTATTAGAGTAGCAAATGTTTAATTTTGATGTCACCAGTCACGCTTGCGCAGCAAGCATGTCACACGAACGAAGTGAGTATGTCACGCGAACGAAGTGAGCTATGATTAAAGCTGTCATATTTGATATGGATGGAGTCCTGATCGATTCGGAGCATCAATGGCAACTCACCGAAAGGGCTCTATTTGGTGAACTGGGCATTGAACTCACCGATGAATTGCTTGTGCAGACCCGTGGACTCCGAACCGAAGAGATGGTGGCGCACTGGCGTAACCGCTTTGACCTGGATGGTGTGGATCCGGAAGATTTAATGCGGCGTTATGATGAGCGAATGGTAGAGGTTATGAAGAGAGATGTACCGCTCATGGATGGCGCAGAAGATGCGATCCGTTTCTTTAAAGAGAAGGGAATTCCAATTGCCCTGGCCACATGTTCCTCCAACGCACATATCGATGCTGCCATGGAGAAACATAACCTGAAGAAATACTTCCATAAGATGGTGTCAGCAGCTGACGAAATGCAGGGTAAGCCTCACCCGGAAGTTTACCTTCGTACTGCTGAACTGCTGGAGATTGATCCAACCTGTTGCCTGGCCATCGAAGACTCCTTTTTCGGGGTAGTCTCTGCCAAAGCAGCACGGATGAAAGTGGTGGCCATGCCCGATCCAACAGAATATGATCAACCCAGATTTGGTGTTGCAGACCTGAAAATCAGGTCATTGAGAGAAATTAATGATGAAGCATTTGACCAGTTGCAAAAGATATAAATGATAAAAAAAGAAGTTAGAGTTTTCGGACCAGCCACGGTTTCTAACGTGGGACCTGGATTTGACCTGATGGGATTTGCACTGGAGTCACCCGGTGATGAAATGCTCATTCGAAGAAATGGAACCGGGAAGCTGGTACTGGTGGATGAATCGGGCTGCAACCTGCCATTGGACCCTGAAAAAAACGTGGCTGCAGTAGCTGCGGCCTCCCTGTTGCTTGAACTGGACAGCCAGCAAGGATTCGACCTTGTATTTACACGAAAGATCCATCCTGGTAGTGGGGTGGGTTCCAGTGCCGCCAGTTGTGTTGCAGCGGTAGTGGGTATTAATAAGCTCCTCGGAAATCCATTTAAAACAGAAGCTCTTATCCCATATGCCATGGAGGGTGAGAAAATCGCCAGTGGTTCCACACATGCTGATAATATTGCGCCGGCACTTCTGGGGGGCATTACCCTGATTCGTGGATACGATCCAATAGATATCAAGCACATCCCATACCCGGCCGACCTCTGGTGTGCTGTGGTCCATCCACAACTGGAGATCAAAACCCTAGATAGTAGAAAACTGATCCCAACAGAAGTTCCACTCAAAACTGCATTGCAGCAGTGCGGGAACCTGGCCGGACTGGTGGCCGGATTAACGACCAATGATTATGCGTTAATCCGCCGATCCATTACCGATGTTTTTGCAGAACCCTACCGTACACAACAATTACCCGATTTCGAATTACTAAGAAAAACAGCATTGGAAGCTGGATCATTGGGTACCGG
>JAUVKN010000083.1 GCA_030596245.1 Bacteroidia bacterium
AACTGACCTATAAGGAACAATTGGAATATTCCCGGCTGGAGCCGGAGATAGAGAAACTTGAAAAGGAGAAAGCCTCCCTGGAGGAGGAGTTGAATGCCGGTACACTGGATTACGGGTCACTCAACCAAAAATCCATGCGCATCGCTGAATTAATTGAGCTTATCGATACAAAGATCCAACGCTGGATGGAATTGGGCCAATTTGTGTGAAAAAGTTTAAATTTGGTTGGAAATGGATTTGAAGAATCTAAAAAGGTTGCTTGGAATTGCAAATGGCAGGTAAGGCCTTGTTAACAAATTCTGGGCAGCTGTTCACCTGTGATCATATCTACGATACGTGAACTACCTATGGTTGTCCTGAGTTTGACGAAACCGGGATCTTCTTCAGTGACATATCCAATAATGGCTGCCTCTTTTCCCTCCCTGTGAGTTCTCAGGATATCCAGTACTCCGGGAGCATCCTTTTCCGGAAGGATCATCAATATTTTGCCTTCGTTGGCGATGTATAAAGGATCAAAGCCCATGATCTCACATGCACCTCGCACACTCTCACTGATCCCGATTTTATCTTCGTAAAGTGTGATTCCGGTTTTGGAAGAATTACTGATCTCATTGAGTGCACTGGCCAATCCACCCCGTGTAGGATCCCTTAAAACATGAACGGATTTGTATTTATTGAGGACCTCTGTCACCATTTCATTCAATGATGCAGTATCGCTCTCTATTGTAGTTTCAAAGGAAAACCCCTCTCGTTTTGACATAATGGCAATCCCGTGGTCTGCAATCGAACCATTGATGATAATTACATCTCCGGGAGAGCATTGCTCGGGTCCTATGTTTGTTCCTTCAATGACCTCTCCGATGCCCGAAGTGTTGATGAAGATCCTGTCACCTTTCCCTTTTCCAACCACCTTGGTGTCACCGGTAACAACCTTTACACCCGATTTGTCGGCTGCATGTCTGATTGATTTTACAATCTCCCAGAGATCTTCAATGGGCAATCCTTCTTCAAGGATGAATGCAAGCGAAATGAATTTGGGAATGGCACCGCAGCAAACCAGGTCGTTTACAGTCCCGTTGACCGCCAGGTCCCCTATGTTTCCACCCGGAAAAAAGATGGGGTCAACCACAAAGGAATCGGTGGTAAATGCCAGCTTCACTCCTGACGTAGTAAGAGTTGCTCCATCGTGTCCGCGTGCTAATATTTCATTGCCCAGAAGGGGATAAAATATTTTATCGATGAGCTGTTGGGTAAGTTTCCCTCCGCCACCATGCGCCAATAAAATGTGCTCATAATCCGATTTCGGAATCGGGCATGATTGTTCTAGGATATTGCCAGACATGGTTTTCAGTTTTTTTCTGTAATGCTGTATTTGAAATATGCGGCACATGCCCCTTCTGAACTAACCATGGGAGCTCCCAGTGGTTTTTCAGGTTTGCAAAGGGTGCCGAATGCACTGCACTCAAAAGGCTTCTTATTTCCAGTAAGGATCTCCCCGGCAATACAAATGGCAGGCTCTTCTGCTTCGATACCCTGCAGATCGAACAACAGATCTGCATTAAAGCGCCTGTATTTTTCCCGAAGGTGGTAACCGCTTCCGGGGATGGGCCCGATACCCCGCCAGTTTCGATCGCCGATTTCAAATATCTCTTTTAACAATGCCTGGGCAGGAAGGTTTCCCTCTTTTTTAACGGAGCGGGGGTACGCATTCTCCACACCAACCACACCCGATTCAAGCATGTGGACCGTTTTCTGGATTCCGAATAGAATATCTACCGGTTCAAATCCTGTAACCACCATGGGTGTTTTGTACTTTTCGGCTATGGGTATGTACTGTTCATATCCCATTACGGTACAAACATGCCCTGCAGCAAGGAATCCATCTATCCGGTTCTGTGGGGCTGAGAGCAGGGCCTGTATGGCAGGAGGAACCAGCACATGAGCCACCAGGATTGAAAAATTGTCGATCTTCCTGATGTTAGCCTGACTAACCGCCAGAGCAACTGCAGGAGCGGTGGTCTCGAAACCTACTGCAAAGAATACAACCTGCATGTGGGGATGATCGATGGCCAGCTGGACCGCATCCAGCGGAGAATATACCATTTGTACATTTCCCCCCAGGGCTTTTGTACTGAGGAGATCAGTCGTTGATCCGGGAACTCGCAGCATATCGCCAAAAGAGGCGAGGATGGTGTTTTCACGCCTGGAGAGAATCAGGGCTTTCTCGATAAGTTCAATGGGCGTTACGCAAACCGGACATCCAGGCCCATGCACCATGGTGATCTCCCGGGGAAGGAGATCAAGAAGGTTGTATTTCATGATAGCATGGGTTTGACCTCCACAGATCTCCATGATGGTCCATGGTCGTGAAACCTCACTCTCTATTTTTCTGATAAGATTATCGACCAGGGTTTTATCCCTGTATTCATCAATATGCTTCAAAACCACCTATTTCATTCAACGCATCCAGGGTCGCTTTTGCATCGGCCTCGTCTAATTTACTCAAAGCTGTACCAATATGTGCAATGATATAGTCTCCTTCAGTGACATCTTTTACCCATTGAATGCAAATATCCTTGGTGATCTCACCGAATTTAACCTTTGCCATTTTTAATTCAGGATCCGAATTGTCAATGGATATGATCTTGCCAGGTACAGCCAAACACATAATCTGCAATATCGAGATTATTTCTGTAATTTGCCTACATGGAGGCCTCGAATATTCAGCATGTCAGTACTTATAAGATCAAAATTTCAGGTCTTGTGCAGGGTGTTGGGTTCAGGCCATTTATCTATAAACTGGCGCATAGGCACAGATTAAGTGGGTGGGTGGAGAATCGGAATGATGGTGTTGTTATCCTGATGAATGGTACAGAGAAAGGGGTGGAACTATTCAGGAAGGAGATCCTTGACAATGCCCCTCCGGCTTCGGATATTGAATCTGTAACCATCACTTTGGATTCTGACAGGGATCTCCAGGGATTTATGATCCGGCAAAGTGAGGATCTGTCAGAGAGCGTCACCGAGATCAGCCCCGATATAGCGGTTTGCCCCGATTGCCTTTCAGATATGAAGAGTCAACCGCACCGGATCAAATATCCATTTATTAACTGCACACTTTGCGGTCCCCGCTTTTCCATTATCAGGGACCTTCCCTACGACCGCCCTTCAACCACCATGGATGTTTTCGCCATGTGTCCGGTATGCAGGGCTGAATACGAAAATGTAGAGGATAGAAGATTTCATGCGCAACCGGTGGCCTGTAACAGGTGTGGGCCAGCATATTCACTGGATGAGCACGGATTCATCACTGAATCGTTAAATGAGCTGCTTTTTAAAGTGAGCAGAGGTATTTCGAAGGGCAATCTCTATGCCCTCAAAGGCATGGGGGGATTTCACCTGATGTGCGATGCATTCAATGAGACATCAGTTTCACATCTGAGGTCCGTCAAAGAGAGAGATGGGAAACCTTTTGCTCTGATGTTCAGGTCCTTATCTGAGGCAAATGAGTATGTGGAGATTAATGATGAGGAGGAAAGACTCCTGTTGTCCTGGCAAAGGCCGATCGTGTTGCTGAAAAGAAAAAAACCCATTACTCCTGGCATTGCTGATGGTCTGTCCAACCTGGGTATTATGTTGTCCTTTATGCCATTTCATTATCTCTTGTTCGATGTGCTTGATACAGCCGCGATTATTCTTACCAGCGGCAATTTTTCAGATGAACCTATCCTGATCTCCAACGGGGAGGCATTGCAGCAGTTTGGGGACAAAGTTGATGGGATTATCTCCTACAACAGGGAGATCTACAACAGGAGTGATGATTCGGTTGCCATGGTGATAAACAAAATGCCCCAGATCCTGCGAAGGTCCAGAGGATATGCACCTGCTCCAATCAGGACACACAAAAGAACCGAGGGTATATTCGGTGCAGGAGCCGAGCTTGTCAGCTCGTTTGCCATGGGTAAAGGGAATCATGTTTTTATGAGCCAGTACATCGGGGATCTTAAGAATTTTGAAACCTATCAGTTTTACCAGGAGAGCTACAACAGATTCAGGAGGATGTTCAGGTTCGGTCCGCAGCTTCTGGTTCATGATCTTCATCCTGACTATCTCTCCACAAAATTCGCAAGAGACCTCTCGCAGGAACTTGGGGGAATACCTCTTCTGCCCGTTCAGCATCATCATGCCCACATTGCGTCGGTCATGTTAAATCATGGATTGGATGGGGAGGTGATCGGCTTTGGTTTTGATGGTCTTGGATTGGGAACAGATGGAAATCTCTGGGGAGCTGAAGCAATGGTTGTTGGTTACCGTGATTTTCAAAGGTTGTACCATTTTGAATATATGCCAATGCCAGGGGGAGATAAAGCCAGTAAGGAATCCTGGAGAATGGCTCTATCCTACCTTTATAAATGTTTTGGTTCCGGATTTCAGGAACTACCCTTGCCTGTCTTTGATGAAGTGAGGGAAAGAGACGTGGAAAACATCAGGAATCTGATCGACAAATCGTTGAACACACCATTGATATCGAGTGCCGGTAGATTGTTTGATGCAGTGTCGGCCATCCTTGGCATCAACTACCGGGCAACTTACCAGGCTGAAGCACCCATGAGGCTGGAGTCAATGGCTGACAGGTCCGAAAAGGGAATCTATGAATATGAGATCAAGGATGGTCAGGTCTATTTTCAACCCATGATCAGAAGCGTTGTTGGGGATCTATCGGCAGGCATATCCAAAGAGAGGATCTCTGGAAAATTTCACAACACACTGGCAAACCTTGTATTGGATCTGGCCATGAGAATACGAAAGGAGACCGGTTTAAACAGGGTGATCCTATCGGGAGGCTCCTTTCAAAACCGTATATTAACCGGGAAATCATATGAACTGCTTTCAGAAGAGGATTTTGAGATCTTTCTTCCCGACAGAGTTCCTGTGAATGATCAGGGAATTGCCCTCGGGCAAATTGCTGTAGGTGCGGCGAATCAGCATGCCCTGTAAAGCGTATTAGAGATGCATGAAATGTCAATAGCGTTGAGTATTATTGATCTGGCAGCTGATCAGGCAAAAAAAGCTGCAGCCAGTAAGATTGTAGAGATAGAACTGGATATTGGAACCATGTCGGGTATTGAGATTGAAGCGCTCAATTATGCACTTGAGATCGCTGTAAAAGACTCAGTGCTTGAGTTTGCTGAAATTAAGATTAACAGAATAGAAGCAGTATCGGAATGCCTGGAATGCGGTCATATATTTGTGCCCGAAGGATTTATCTACCATTGTCCGGAATGCAGTAAAACGAATACCCGCGTCTTCAAAGGGAAAGAGATGCAGGTCAGGTCCATATTGGTTGATTATTCGGAGTGAACAATTCGCCTTGATTTTATGATTGACCGCGGTGCTTTTTCTTTCCCTTCTTTCCTCTCTTTTTGAAGTCAGAACTGCCTCTTTTTTTGTAGTCTGAATTGCTCTTCTTGGCAAAATCCCGGCTGTTTTCATCAGTAAACTCTTTGCTCTTGTCTGAATACCGTTTGCCTTGGTAGGAAGTTTCCCTGTATCGGTCCACAGCTGATTCGGGCCTGGAGATACCAACAGTGACCTTCTTGCCCGAATATTTTACCATGCCACTGAATGCTTTGAGGAGATCGGATTCAGATTGCTTATCCACTTCAAAGAAGGAGAATCCCTTCATGATGTCAATTTTCCCCACATCAATTTCCCTGTTCTTGGTTTCCTCCAGAATCAAGCCAATTAACCGGGTGGCGTTCAGGTTATTCTTGCTTCCCAGGTTGATGTGAAAACGGGTATAGTTTTTCCTGGATCTCTTTGACCCTTTTTTCTTATCCCACACGGGGGAGGTTTTATCCTTTCCGGAAGATATATCTACATTTAAGTCCGGGGCCTCTTTATAATAGGATAGAAACCTGTTGAACTCGTAGGATACAAAATGTTTGATCAGGTCCTCTTTGCTTATCCAATCAAGTTTTTTGACAATATCTGGCAGGAACTCATCGATTTGTCCACTACTCACGTCAACTTTTTCCACTTTGTCAATCAGGTGAAACAGTTGTTTCTTGCAGATCTCTTTTCCGCCCGGGATCGATTTCCTTACGAAAGATTTTTTGATGATCCTTTCAAGACTCTTGATTCTGCCAAACTCGCGGGTATGCACAATGGAGATGGAAATCCCACTTTTCCCGGCCCTGCCAGTTCTTCCGCTACGGTGAATATAGGCATCCAGGTCATCGGGTAAATTGTAATTAATAACATGGGTAAGGTTATGTACATCGAGTCCCCGTGCAGCCACATCGGTCGCCACAAGCATTTGTAAATGCTTGTTCCTGAATCGGTTCATTACGTAATCACGTTGTGACTGTGAAAGATCTCCATGCAGGGCATCTGCATTATATCCATCATTCATAAACTTATTGGCCACATCTTTCGTCTCCTGGCGGGTGCGGCAAAAAACGATCCCATAGATATCGGGATTCATATCGGCGATTCTCTTCAAAGCCTCGTATCGGTTCTTTGCATGGGTCACAAAATACTCATGCTCTACATTCTCAGCCCCTGCGTTCTTCGTTCCAACCGTTATCTCCTCCGGCTGATGCATGTATTGATTTGTGATCCTGCGAATCTCTTTCGGCATGGTGGCCGAAAATAGGAGGGTCTGTTTGCCTTCAGGGGTTCCTTCCAGTATCTTATCAAGCTCCTCCTTAAAACCCATGTTAAGCATTTCATCAGCCTCATCCAGGACCAGCCACTCGATTTTGTTTACTTTCAAAATCTTTCGGCCGATAAGATCAAGCACCCTGCCCGGAGTGCCCACAACGATCTGTCCTCCTTTTTTCAAGCTTCTGATCTGAGTATCAATACTGGCTCCTCCATATACGGGAATAATCCTGAAATCCTCAATGTATTTCGAATACTTTTTCAGATCACTGGAGATCTGAATACAGAGCTCCCGGGTCGGACAGAGCACAAGACTCTGAATACTTTTATTATCTGAATCTGCTTGCTGGATCAGGGGAAGTCCGAATGCGGCTGTTTTTCCGGTCCCCGTTTGAGCAAGGGATATCAGATCCTGTTTGCTTTGCAGGATCCTGGGAATTACTTTTTCCTGGACCGGTGTGGGTTCCTGGAAACCTAATTCCTTCACAGCCCTTAAGATGGATTCATTCAAATCCATTTCATCAAATAACATCATACGGGGGTCTAATTTCTAAATTGAATAATATAAGGCAGGGGGTTTTGCGCGGCCGCGACAAAGGTAGTTTATTTTATTGAAAATCAAGTTTTAACTTGTGTCTCAACATGGTGATTTGCACCATGTAACAGGATTATCTGCTTTTCCTGTAAAAAATTGTGGTAGATATGGCCACTATGAGTATCTTTGCCTGTAATCCAAAAAACTAAATTACATTTATGGGAAGATCGCAGGAATCATTCAACAAGAAAGAGGTAAGAAAGAAAAAAGAGAAAAAAAGACTGGACAAGGAGAAGAAGAGACTGGCCAGAAAAGAAGGTGATAAAAAAGGTGGTCTGGATGCCATGATCGCCTATGTGGACGAGAATGGAATGCTTACCGATACTCCTCCGGATCCTAAAGCCAAGAAAAAAACGAAAGCTGAAGATATTGAGGTCAGCATTCCCAAGCAGGATGACACCTATAAGGCTGATCCCATCAGAAAAGGAAAACTGACTTTCTGGAATGACTCAAAAGGATACGGATTTATAAGGGATTCCGAAAGTCAAGTCAGCGTATTTGTGCATGTGAATGAATTCCAGGATGATATCATGGAAGGAAATACAGTAACTTTTGAAGTGGAAAAGGGACTTAAAGGACCTGCTGCTGTCAGGGTAAAACTTGTAAAATAGTTTAACCGAACAATCTTTCATCAAAAGAGTAGGGCTCAATCTTGACAAGCCTTACTTTTTTTATGCCCTTATGTTTTGGATTGATCAGGTAATTTGATTCTGCGGGAACCACAGCTGATGGTACTCTCAGAACAAGGAACTCATTTTCAAATAGGAATCTGCCTCCAACACGTTGTGTTGAAGGCACATGGGGATAGGACTTCCAATCGGGAGGAAGATCAATGACCTCCAGCGTCCGGACAGATTTTTCCGGGATCTCATAAACTACAAGGAGATAATCCTCCGGAATATTCCCCAGCGTTGTGCGAACAGCGATTTCAGCAGTACTTAATGCAATGGAGTCACTGGTATAGATCATCGGAGAACCTTTGCTGTTCCAGCGACCACCAGATAATTCAGCACCCCTCCCGGTGAAATCTCTGGCATGCTTTGACTTGCTGAGTTTATATACCCTCATGCCAGAACACCGTATTCAATTCTCGTTAATTCATCTTTCAGGAGACCGATTCCAAATGTGTTATCCAGTAGTTCTTTCGGTTTTATGTTGCCAAGGGCAAGGTTATCCGTTATTAACCAGGAGTTAAGCTTTTCAATGTTCCCAAAAACCTCTATTCCTAGCTTTATGAATAGAGAAATCTCAAGTATCCTTTCAGATTGAATTGGATCAAAGGTGCGCTTCTCCTTTCTATACCGTTGAAGGGTTCGTTCCGATACATGAAGGTAATTGGACCACTCATTGAAAGTGAAAAGATTTGTCCCGACTATTTTTTGGAAGAATGAATAATCAATCCCTTTCCTGGAGGTTCTGATCAGGTATGGTATATCCTTGTCATCAACTGTGTCAAATAATGACTTATCCGGTTGCTGTTTATATATCTTGGCCATTGTTTTTATGGTTCATATCAAATGTACGAAAAATGACGATATAATTGCGACAAATGGCGCATATTTAAGAATCTGACATTTTTTGAATACATTTATCTGGATTCAAATCTGGCTAAAACTCAAAAAACTACACTGATGGACCTCAGTAAAAACGGAATAAAGAAACTCACCATTACAATCATTCGTGTGGCCATTGGATGGCACTTTCTTTACGAAGGAATCTCCAAGTTATTTATTGAAAATTGGTCATCCCAAAGCTACCTGGCCAATACATCAGGGTTCCTGTCGGGCTTTTATCACTGGCTGGCCGGTGGAGAGACACTGGTTCAGGTGGTCGATTTCATGAACGTTTATGGCCTGATCCTGATTGGACTGGCATTGTTTACCGGGATTTTTATCCGGATCGCCTCCGTGGGAGGAATCTTGTTGTTGGCACTTTACTATTTTGCATATCCCCCATATGGCACCTCACTTTTTGGCGGGTCTGAAGGGCATTTTTATATTGTGGACCGAAATTTCCTTGAAGCATTTTTGCTCCTGTGGTTTATGATCGGCAAACAGGCTGGTTTTGGATTGGATGAGTTGTTGCACTTCCGAAGTAGTCGCAAGAAGCTGGATGAGATCCCGGTCTCAGAGACTCCAGTGACCTCAGAGCCTTCAGTGACCTCAGAGACTCCAGTGACTTCAGAGACTTCAGAGACTCCGGAGGTCGATCCTTCCCAACTAAATTCCCGCCGGGAAGCACTCCGGAATCTGGCCACACTGCCATTCCTTGGTGCAATGGGGTGGGGTGCGTTCCGTCATAGCAAAAAGGATGTGGATGTGATGACGGGAGCCACCATCCAGTTGAACTTTTCATCTTTGAGTGAATTGAAGGGGGAGTTGCCCATGGGCAAGATCGGGGACCATGAAATCAGCAGACTGGTAGCAGGTGGCAATCTGGTCGGGGGATGGGCACATGCCAGGGACCTGAGATATGCCTCTTCCCTGTTTAAAGCCTACAATACTGAGAAGAAAGTTTACGAAACCTTGATGTTGGCAGAGAAAGCCGGTATCAACGCCATCAATATTGGGTTCCCAACCAATCCTTTGATTGCAAAGTACAAGAAAGCCATTGGCAGCAAGATCAAAGTGATCTCACAGGTGGCACCTGACATGAAAAAGGAGGATTATTTTGATACTATCAATAAGGCCATTGATTACGGTGTGGACATTGTCCAGATACAGGGGAACCAGGTTGACTGGCTTGTGAGGGATAACCGGATCGATGTGGTGGAAAAGATGCTGGATCACATTCGAAAACAGGGCTATGTAGCCGGACTTGCCTCACATACGGTGGATGCGCTTATCGCCTGTGAGGAGCATGGGATCATACCAGATTACTACATGAAAACCATGCACCACGACAACTACTGGTCGGCACATCCCATCGAGAAGCGTGTACCTTTTGAGGTAGATGGAAAGAAGTACCTGGACCATGACCGGTTCCATGACAACTGTTTCTGTCTCTTTCCGGATAAGACTGTTGAATTTGTAAACAGGGCCACTGTACCTGTCATGGGATTCAAGATCCTGGCTGCCGGTGCCATTGAGCCGGCCGATGGATTCAACTGGGCCTTCCAGAATGGTGCCGACTTCATCTGTGTGGGCATGTTCGACTTCCAGATTGTCGACGATGTCAACATCACCATCGACGTCCTTAATAAACTCAAAGGACGCCAGAGGGAGTGGTATGGGTAAGCCAGGACCCTTCTGAGGTTTATGGTATTACCTCATAAGAGTCATCCTCCTGGTTATGATCTTATTTTTAGTAGTTAATCGATAGAGATATATTCCCCCAGGCAATCCACCGGATGTGAAGCTCACATGATAGGGACCTGGTTTCAGATATGCAGATAAAAGCGTAGCAACAAATCTTCCATCCAGATTCAGGACCTCCAGTGTCACGAATTCAGGCTCCTTTATTGAGAATGGTATTATAGTTTGAATATGGACGGGATTCGGATAATTCTGCATCAAAAGGACCCCATCAGACGCATTCTTCGGAGAATCATAGACCGATAAGGTCTTGTTCACTGTAATTCTCGTTATTTTGGACCATCCACCTGGGTTTCCGAGGCCATTAATAGCTCGCACCTGGATTAAATACTCACCATCTTCCAATTCCACATCCACAGAAGTATCAGTATGGCTGCTTTTTTGATCATTAATCTCCAGTTCATAACCTGATATCCCGGATTCGTGTGCGACGTCTGACCAGGAGATAATGATTGGATTATCCACTGTGTCGTCGAAAACGGGATTTAGGAGATCCGGGATGGGAGGTTGGGAAAGAAGGGTGAAGTCGGGCATCTCTTGAGGGACAGGAATTGCGTTTCGCATCATTTGAGTTCCTTCACTGGTAAGAAGTAAATAGAAATCGGAATTGAGACCTTCCAGGTGTTGCATCAATGATTGAATGCAAAGCCATACCTGGAAGCATTCTTATCTCCAGTAAGGTTCATGATGAGGTGAAAAACCAGTCCGACATTCAGGCTCAGTTCCTGAATGCCTGCCAGTTTGAAGGAATAGAAAAGCCAATTGATGTATATGCTATCTCAAATTCCGGTCTTGTGGTTCCCGATCTCCCTGAACCAGTTGCATCCCGAAGACCGCTTTCAAAGTTTCAGCTTTCAAAGTTTTTTTAAGAAAAACATTGCCTTTGACATCTGAAATTACCGCCAATACAGAAGCATTTTGTTGTGCTATAATTGAGATGTGAAACTGAAATAGAAAGAGCAGAACCAGTATGGTGGTGGTTTTACCTGTTTTTCTCAACATGCTTCTTATTTTATAAGAGTCTTAATAAATAAGCATGAATACAAATCCCTTTAAGTTGGTGGTGCAAAAGGATCATCTGGTTGAGAAGGATCTACGTCTACAGCCTAATTTCTTCTTAGAAAACAACAGAAGATGATCTAAAAAGGAATAAAAGTCAAGTAATATTTGACAAAAGCTATTTATTATGAATGGTTTAGCTGTTTCTCTGACATCCTCCAATGATTCGGCTCCTCAGCCTTTTGATTCATTGACTGTACCGGGTCGTTCGGTGACTTACTCTGGGAAGGAGGGGCAGTTGCAGCTGTAGATCTCCTGAATTACATACAGCCACTTTACACGTATGATCATATGTCCTATATTTGACGATCACAAGTAGCACATTCACAATGAAAAAAATAATTATGACACGTATTTCAAGAAAACAACTAATCATTGCCACAACCATTTTCCTTGTTGCTTTCGCCCTGTTGTCATGTACAAGCAACAATTGGCCTCAATTCAGGGGGCCTGATAATAACATGATTGCAACGGGAAAGAACCTGCCTACAGAGTGGGGTGATGATTTGAATGTTCGATGGACCTATGAGGTCAATGGCGACAGCTGGTCACAGGTGGTAAAAAGGTACGTGGATATGATCCGGAGACAGGTGAGGTTTACTGGGAACTATATGTGGCAGGACACTACAATATCCCATCCGCTGTGACTGAGAAGGACCTCCTTTACATCGGGAATTCCGGTCATCGCGATACTCCATCCACACTGTTTGCAGTGAATGCCGGTGCCGAAGGAGATATCACACCAACAGAGGGAGAAGAGACGAGTAGTGGTGTTTTGTGGTCCAATCTGGATGCCCCATCCGGGAACCCTTCACCGCTTCTTCACGATGGACTGCTGTATACCTTAACCAGTCGGGGAGGTGAGTTCAGTTGCATTGATGCTTTAACCGGTGAAATTATATACCGGGAGAAAGTAGAAAAGGTGGCGGCTTGTTGGGCCTCACCATGGATCCATGAGGATAAGATCTATTTCATTGACGAAAAAGGTGTGACCAATGTGATCAAGGCCGGGAGAGAGTTTGAACTGTTGCATCAGAACAGACTGGATGATAAATTCTGGGCCTCTGTGGCTGTTACAAAGGATGCTTACCTCATAAAGGGATTAGAGCGACTATACTGTATCGGGAACTAGTTCTTCAAAAGGTTATTTAAATAAAATTAAATTCAGTTTAAACCTTTTTTGAATATTACCATCAAAATGAAGTCACAGACCTCTAAGGAGGTGTATAAATGCTAACCCTACCATTTAGATCTCCGAATGAGGATTTTATATGAGATTGACTTAAAGTTCAGGGCATTATTGTTTGGAATTGTCCTGTCTTGCATGCCTCTTGTGGCCAGGCAGTCCAGCCTCATTCATACTGACCATGAATACCAGATTCACAAAACAGATGAAACAATCAGGATTGATGGGATATTGTCAGAATCCATTTGGGGTGAACTGCCTGCCGCCACCGATTTCTGGATGAGTTACCCGGTGGATGATAAGAGGGTCGGGGATGCCCTTCGGACCGAAGTGCGATTGATGTCAGATGACCAGTTCCTCTATATTGGAGTCATCTGTTATGGTCCACAGGACTACGTGATTAAGACCCTCAAAAGGGATACGGAATTTGAGGATGGGGATGGTTTTGGTGTGGTCATCGATCCGGTCAACGAAAAAACAAACGGATTCGCCTTTGGAGTTAATCCGGCCGGGGTGCAAACCGAATACCTGGTTACTGGTCAGGCAGGACGCAGGGAGGACCTGGCACCCGGCAGGTTGCCCAAGGGGATCAATGTTGCATGGGATAACAAATGGTTGTCCGAGGTGACTAATCATCCTGATAAATGGGTGGCTGAAATTGCAATCCCTTTTAAGACGCTTAGATTCGATGCTGGTAAGAAAACCTGGGGAATTAATTTTTTCAGACTGGATGCGGGGACAAACAGCATTCATACCTGGGCACCTGTACCCATTGAATTTAAGGAGATTGATCTTGGTTATACCGGATCACTTACCTGGGATGAACCT
>JAUVKN010000023.1 GCA_030596245.1 Bacteroidia bacterium
TGTACAGTTTCCGTTCCAGTTCATCTTGCTCAAGATCAGCTCCAAGCAGGATTTGTCTGATGTTGGGCTCAGCACCCCTTGCAATATCACCAATGGTGCTGTTATCCCTTGGGACCTCCCTGAATCCTATGAGTTGGATCCCCTCATCATTTACAAACTGAACCAGGATCTCTTCACATTTTTTAGCCTCTGCAGGATCTTGTGGAAGGAACACCAGGCCGGTTCCAAACTGACCTTCAGGTGGAATGGAGTAGCCCTGGATTAGATAGAAATCCCTGGGTATCTGGATCATCACTCCTGCACCATCCCCGGTTTTACTATCTGCACCCTCTGCACCCCGGTGCGTCATATTTACAAGGGTTTCAAGTCCCCTTTGGATGATCGCATGGGATCTTTTCCCTTTCAGATGTGCTACGAATCCTATCCCACAGTTGTCATGCTCAAATGTGCTTCTGTATAGTCCTGCCTGTTTGGGTCTCTCTTTTTTCATAACAACTGCTACTTTGTTGATGCATAATTATAAAAAAAACCGTTCTCTTTTTGATTGAGAACGGCTTTTTTATATTTCAGTTCATTCCATTCTCATCCGGACCACTTAGTCCTCTTGGTCATACTCCTTTTTTCCGTGTTTGAATGTGATTTCATGTCGATTTCATGTCGATTTCATTGATCACAAAGATACGTAATTTAATTACGAATCAAAACTTATGAGTGACTGGAAACCATATTTTAGCAAGTAAAAGGTGTTGATAACTAATAAATTGAAAGTGTTGTTTCAGTTATATGTTAATATTGGGAGATGTCCAATCATAAACCTGCCTTGACCAATTGAAGTCGATTCATTAAATTGCGACTGATATGAAACGCATCTCCACCCACCTCCTGATCATTATCTTGCTTTTTGCATCGAACCTGATTCAGGGTCAGAACACAGCACTTCTTTTAATAGACATCCAGGATTTCTACTTTCCGGGAGGAAGGCTCCAACTGGAAAATCCGGAAGTAGCAGGAATGAATGCCGGGCTTTTGCTGGATCAATTCAGAAAAAGTGAACTGCCGGTATATCATGTACGACATAATTTTGAACCGGGCGGGAACATTCACCATTATGTAAAGCCAATCAGTGGAGAAACAGTTATTTCCAAAGACCAGGTCAATGCTTTTATCGATACAGATCTGATGGCTGTAATACAGGCGGATTCCATTGAACAATTGGTGGTCTGTGGGATGCAAACACACATGTGTGTGGAAGCTGTGGTGAGGGCAGCCCATGATAAAGGTTTCTCATGCCTGCTTGTTTCCGATGCCTGTGCTACCCGTGCACTCCAATACAGGGAACACATCATTCCTGCAAAAAACGTTCATTTCTCCACCATAAAATCCCTTCAGGGGGCCTATGCCAGGATATCTACTACTGAAGAGTTGTTAAGGGATTTCGATCAATTCGAAAGGTAGAAAGAGGGGTATCATCATTTATATTAACTTTGTTTCCTCATCAATTTATCGTCTATGAACTTACTGGACCAATTAAAGCAATACACACAGGTAGTGGCAGATACCGGGGATTTTGAAAGTATGAAACAATATAAACCTGTGGATGCTACAACCAATCCATCACTGATTTATGCAGCGGCTCAAAAGGAAGCATATGCCCATGTGGTTGAACGCGCCATTAGTTTTGGAAAACAATCTGGTGGAACGGACGTTGAACAACTTTCCAACACCATGGATATGCTGGCAGTAGCATTCGGAATGGAGATTTTGAAAATTGTACCCCGTCGGGTTTCTACCGAAGTGGATGCCAGGTTATCCTATGATATAGAAGGAACCACCAGGAAGGCCCGAAAATTAATCAGCCTCTACGAAGAGAATGGTATTTCGAGGGAGAAAATTCTCATCAAAGTTGCGGCTACCTGGGAAGGTGTCAATGCTGCTCGTGAACTGGAAATGGAGGGCATTCATTGTAACCTCACACTTCTTTTCAGCATGGCCCAGGCCATTGCATGTGCAGAGGCAAATGTGCAGCTTATTTCCCCATTTGTGGGTCGTATCTATGACTGGCACAGAAAAGAGCGTGGCGTAGACCATATTCCTGGTTCAGAAGATCCAGGTGTGCTTTCAGTCATAAACATATATCACTATTACAAGAGGTTTGGCTACAGGACTGAAGTGATGGGTGCATCTTTCAGAAATACCGAAGAGATCATTGAGCTTGCAGGTTGCGATCTGCTCACCATCTCCCCGGTTCTACTTGGAGAATTGGAGAAAAGTGATGCTCAAATGAAGAAGAAGTTGGATGAGAATGAATCCAAACGGATGGAGCTGGAAAAGATTACCCTCGATGAGAAGGGCTTCCGCTGGATGCATAATGAAGATCCCATGGCCGTGGAAAAACTGTCAGACGGAATCAGAAGGTTTACCAACGACCTGATCAGACTTGAGAAATTTGTGGGAGGAAAAATGAATTGATTTTATGAAGCAATGAATAGTGGTAGTATAGAAGAGATCAAAAGGATACTGGCCAGAGAAGCTGAAGCCATAAATTCCATCCCTGTGAATGGGAACTTTGCGAGGGTGGTGGAGATGATTCATGAAAAGGTACATGGTCGTGGAGGAAAAATCATTGCCAGTGGCATGGGAAAGGCGGGCCATGTGGCCAATCATATGGCCACAACCCTTAGCTCCACCGGTACACCTGCCCTTTTTCTTCACCCCAGTGAGGCTCAGCATGGCGACCTGGGGGTGATCAGGGAGAATGACGTTTTACTGGTTCTGTCTAACTCTGGCAAAACCCGGGAGATCCTGGAACTGGTGCAACTGACCCACTCCCTTCATCCTGGTATTCCGGTTGTGATTATCACAGGGAACCCGGATGGACCACTGGCCCGTCAATCAAGTCTGGTGCTTTTTACAGGGAATCCCGAAGAGATCTGCCCATTGGGTTTGACCCCCACCACGTCAGCCACCACCATGGCTGTGATCGGTGATGTACTGGTCGTATTACTGATGAAAAAAATCAAGTTCACCGCTCTGGACTATGCAAAGAGGCACCATGGAGGATACCTGGGGCAAAAATCAAGGGAGTCTGTATATGAGAATCAATAGGGAGGAGTGTGCCGGACTGGTCATCGATATCCAGGAGAAGCTTTTTCCTCATATGGATCAGCAGGAGGAGTTGCTCAGGAAATCTCTTATCCTGATTGAAGGCATGCAGGTATTAGGAGTACCGATAATGATCACCGAGCAGTATCCGAAAGGATTGGGCCCCACCATTCAACAGGTTAGGAGGGCAATAGAAAATTGTCTCCCCATTAATAAAATATCCTTTTCATGTTGTGATGAACCGGCATACCAGGAGGCTCTTCAACGATTGGGAAGAGATAAGGTGATTATCTGTGGCATCGAAGCCCATGTGTGTGTATTGCAAACTGTGATCGACCTGGTTGCATCAGGTTACGATCCGGTGGTGGTGGCAGATTGTATCTCCTCCCGCAGTCTGGAGGATAAGCGATGGGCCATGGAGAGGATGCTTTCAGAGGGGGCAATCATCACAACCTGTGAATCCATCCTTTTTGAACTGACCAGGGTGGCGGGAACCGATGAGTTTAAGGCTATCTCGCGCCTTGTTAAATAAACACGGGAAGATATGCAACATATTTATGCTGTTGGAGAGACCATTCTGGATATTATTTTCAGGGACCATCAACCCAGGACTGCAAAGCCCGGGGGGTCGTCCTTTAATGCTTCCATTACCCTGGGTCGCCTGGATGCTCCCATCACATTCATTAGTGAGATGGGCAATGACAGGGTGGGAGATCTGATCCTGGACTTTATGAATGAGAATGGGGTGGATGCAAATTATCTCTCCAGGTATGAAAATGGTCAATCAGCCATCGCACTTGCGTTTCTCAATGAGAAGAGTGATGCAGAGTACCAATTCTACAAAGATTATCCCCACCAGCGTCTTAATGTGGAGTTTCCGGAGTTTAAAAAGGATGACCTGCTTGTGTTTGGTTCATTCTATGCGCTGAACCCGGGCATTCGTCCAAGGGTCAAAGAGTTGCTTGTAAAAGCCAGGAAAGCGGGGGTAACCATCATGTATGATCCCAATTTCAGAAGTACCCATGCACCGGAACGCACTGACCTGCTTTCGGTGATCAAGGAAAACATGGGTTTTGCTACCATAGTGAGGGCCTCAGATGAGGACCTGATCAATATTTTCGATGTGGATAATCCTGATGAAGCCTGGGAACATGTCCGCCCCCATTGTTCAATTCTGATTTATACGGCCAACGCAGATGGAGTCTATCTCAGAACAGATGACCTTGATCTTCAACTTGCGGTGGAACGAATCGAACCCATAAGTACCATTGGGGCAGGGGATACCTTTAATGCGGGCATACTTTATGGACTCTTTCGAAACGGGTATACCAACAGAGAGATCAGGAGCCTGGGCAAGTTCCAATGGGAGGAGCTAATTAATGCAGCCATCCGGTTTTCCAGGGAAGTGTGCCTGAGTTATGATAACTATCTTCCCCTTGAATTTGCTGAAAAAGTAAAACAAAAGTACAAATGATGGAAAAAAGAAAGCTTGGAAAATCAGGAGTTGAAGTCTCCTCGGTTGCTTTGGGTGCATGGGCCATCGGTGGATGGATGTGGGGCGGATCGGATCGCAAGGACTCCATCAAAGCCATTCATGCATGCCTGGATCATGGGATCACCTCCATTGATACGGCCCCGATCTACGGATTTGGACATTCGGAAAGGGTTTTAGGAGAGGCGATTAAGGGTAAGCGTGATCAATATGAGATACTTACAAAGTCAGGCATGCGCTGGGAAGGAACCAGTGGAGAGTATTACTTTACCACCCGGGACAATGAGGGGAATAGCAAGGATGTCTACAAGTACTCCGGGCGTGAAAGTCTGATCCGGGAATGCGAAGAGAGCCTGGAAAGGCTGGGAACCGACTACATCGACCTCTACCAGATTCACTGGCCTGATCTGACAACTCCTATTGAAGAGGCCATGGAAGCTTTTCAGATGTTGCTTGATCAGGGTAAGATCCGTGCTGCCGGGGTTAGCAATTACTCTGTAGAACAGATGCAAAAAGCTGCCGGTGTGATGGAACTCAATACCAATCAAATGCCCTATAGCATGGTCCGTCGTGAAATCGAAGATGATATTGTTCCGTGGTGTATTGAGAACGATTGCGGTATACTGGCGTACAGTCCATTGCAAAGGGGATTGCTCACTGGGAAAATCACCCCGGATTATCCTTTTGCACCCGGGGATTCCCGACCAGAGCTACCTCATTTTAAAATCAATAATCTGATTAAAACCAATCAGTTTCTGGATGAAATCAGACCATTGGCCGAGGAGAAAGAGGCTACGCTGTCCCAGCTTGTTATTCAGTGGACCCTTCGGCAACCCGGTATTACAGTGGCTCTGGTAGGTGCCAGGGACGAGGCGCAGGTGAAACTAAATGCCGGAGCCTTACAGGTGGCCTTATCAGAGGCTGATTTAAAGTTTATCAATGAAAAACTGTTGACCTTAAACCTGGACCTGGAATAATAACTTAAGATAGCAGTATGTTATCGATGTAAGCCAATTCATCACGGGAGAATTTCAGGTTATGAATGGTGCCGGCATTGATCTCCAGCTGGTTTACTGAACTGGCACCTATCACGACCGATGTCACCTGTTTTCGGCTCAGGATCCATGCAAGGGCCATTTGGGCCAGGGTCTGTCCCCGTTGCTCAGCATGTTGATTCAATGCTTTTATTTTTACCAGAATATCAGCTTTAAGATGATCTTCTTGCAGGAAAATGCTTTCACTGGCGATCCTTGAATCTGCCGGAATCCCATTCAGGTACCTGTCGGTGAGCAATCCCTGGGCGAGGGGACTGAAAGGAATGCATCCAACTCCTCTTTTTTCCAGAACACTCAGCAATTCTTCTTCCACCCATCGCTCAAACATATTATACTTTGGCTGGTGGATCAAACAAGGGGTACCCAGATTCTGAAGGATGTCAATTGCCTGCTCCGTTTGATCTGCATCATAATTGGATATTCCCACATACAGCGCTTTGCCTTGCTGAACAGCACTGTGAAGGGCCCCCATTGTCTCCTCCAGTGGGGTATCCGGATCGGGCCGGTGGGAATAGAATATATCCACATAATCAAGCCCCATTCTTTTAAGGCTCTGGTCCAGGCTTGCCAATACGTATTTCCGGCTACCCCATTCCCCATAGGGACCCTCCCACATCAGATAACCGGCCTTTGTGGATATGATCAATTCATCCCGGTGTGCTCCCAATTCAGATTGCAGGATGTTCTTCATATTTATTTCAGCACTACCCGGAGGAGGACCATAATTGTTGGCAAGGTCAAAGTGGGAAATTCCCATATCGAAAGCTTTGAGAAGGATATCTTTCATCTTCTGATAATCTCCCAAACCTCCGAAATTGTGCCAGAGGCCCAGGGAAATAGCAGGCAACAGGAGTCCGCTGTTACCACACCTGTTGTACTTCATGTTGAGATACCGATCTTTGGATGCAAAATATGCCATATCGTTTGATTTTAATTTTTTTATCTTTTGAAGAGTGGTATTTTATATAAGATTGAATAAGAGAATCCGAATCCGCGATCAGCTGCTCCGGATCCATACCCGGGAATCATTTGAGGAGTCACCAACGGATCCATCTCGGGATTCAGAAGGATCTTGTACCGTAGGCTCCATCCCAGGAAGAAATTGGACACTATTTCTGCCTTTATACCACCTACTAATTCTAGCCAGTTGGCTGTCAGGGAGTTTTCATATGAATCCAGGACGAAATCACCCCAATAACCATTGGGAATGAGAACATTTTCAGCGTGGTGATTGAATATTGATACTCCATATCGGAAACCCAGAAAAAGACTATGGTGAACAGATCTGTCTTTTACAGGTAGCAGGTTATAATCAATACCTGCCCTGGCATAGGCTCCGCTTGAAGCGTAATCAAAAAGATCTTCACTTTCAGAGATGTAACTGTACCCCATCTCAAAGACCGGAAATATGTTTTTATATATTTCAACATCCACAGAAAACTCTGTTCCAATTTCTGATGGATTGGCGAAAATATACGCAAACCGGGCCAAATCGATCCCGATTCTTGGGCCATAGGTACGCAATGTATCCTGTCCGGCCAAAGACTGTACAAACATCAGGAGAAGTACTCCTTTAAAAATATATCCACAAATGCTCTTCATTCTGTTCAAGCTCAGCGTCAATCACGGAGTTTATACGCTCAATGGTGTCGATCATTGTTTTGGAATAATGAAAATTTTCGATGGTAAACATTGCCGCGAATCCACACGTATAGGAGATCATGTAAAATTCAGTAGTATGATTGATTCTCAGGGTGTCGGTTTGCTCATTAATATCCAGAATAAAACGGGAGTAATCGTGGTGGGAATCCAGTGGTAATACGACCCTTGAGAGGCTTACTGAATCATAAATGAGGCTATCGGGTCGACCATCCCTGATCCCAAACATGGTAACTCCTGAAATGATGGTATCGTTAACTACACCTTCCTCAATGGTTTTGAACCGCGCCACCAATTCCGATTGACTGTAATCATCGCAAATATCCAGCGTGGTGCAGGAGTTTAGCAATAGAAGGAAAAATAGTGGTATTGATCTGATCTTCATTTCAGGCGATAATATGAACAAAGATGATAAAAGCGACGAAAAGAAACAAAGCTATTTTAAAGTAATTGAACCATGTTATTTCTTATCTTGTATTGCGGTTTACCAAACATGATCCGATATGAAGGAAAAACAAAAAAAGCAAGTAGCAGTTCAGAATGCTGTCATGGCAATTATGGAAAAAAACAGGACCAAATGGCAGACGGTTGGTGAATTTAAGAACAAGATTAACAGTTTCGTATGGAACCTTCAGAAGATTGAGGATTACAAAGCTGTCCTTCAAATCGATCTGGCACCCTTAAAGGAGAGAAGGAACCGGTCCAAACTGGAATTAATTGACCAGGTATTTCCTATTACCAGTGTCCTGAGTGTTTATGCCCATGATATGGGAGACTCTAAGCTGGAGAAAGTAGTCAACAAGAAATTCAGCGCACTTGAAAAGTTGAAATATGACCTGTTGGCCTCTTATTGTATCAAAGTCCTGAAGACCTCTGAAAAGTTGCTCGACCAATCCAAAGATCAGGTTAAAAAGTCGCCTAAACATATAATCACTGATTATGGACTGACTGTTAAGCATTTGGATAGCCTTCAGGCTGTGCTTGATGACTATATAAGAGCGAATAAAGAGTTCAGTGAAACCAGGTTGAGTAAAAGGAAAAGCAAGATAAAACTTAACAGTCGCATCCGTGAAAATAATGTATTGCTCAAGGGAAGCATTGACCGGATGATACACATGTTCCGTGACACTCAGAGACCTTTCTACAATGCCTACATAAAGGCAAGAATCCCTGTAGATGTAGATGAAACAGCTTCCATAAAGCCTGCAACAACGCCGAAGAAAACAACTGTAGACAAGAAACCAACTGTAGACAAGAAACCAACTGTAGACAAGAAACCAACTGTAGTCAAGAAACCAACTGTAGTCAAGAAACCAACTGTAGTAAAGAAGGCACCTGCAGTAAAGAAGGCACCGGCCAAAAAAGGTTCTGGTACTGAACAGACTTAACTGCTCTCAATCTGGCTCTTTATTCTTCTGATTTCAGGTTTTTCTCAAGCCAGTCCAGGTACTGCCTAAAAAGGAATATCCTGCTGTTCATATCGTAGGCTACACCATGAGTCCCTGGAGGATAAATCTTCAGGTCAATGCTTTTTTCATTATCGATCAAGGCCTTGGCCAATTGAAAAGTATTCTGTGGATGCACATTATCGTCCATCAGCGAATGAACCAGCATCATTTTTCCTTCAAGGTTTCCAGCCAGTGTTACCATGGAACTGCTGTGGTATCCCTCTTCATTCTCTTCCAGGAGTCCCATGTATTTCTCTGTAAGGACACAATCGTAATTCTTATGATCTGAAATGGCTGCAGTGACAATGCCTGCCTTAAATACTTCGGGGTGGAGGAGGAGGGACATGCCTGCAGCGAAACCGCCAAAGCTGTGGCCCATGATCCCGATTCGTTCCCTGTCAATCCAGGACTCCTTTGCCAGGAATTCAGCCGCTTCAGCGAAATCATGGCTCTCCCATTTACCCAATTGCTTGTATACAATCTTCTCAAATTCGCTACCATATCCGCCATTACCACGGTTGTTGATGTTGGCAACCACGAAACCACGTTGGGCCAGGTATTGATGCCATCCACTGGTTTCAAAGGTATTGTAGACACCCTGGGAACCTGGTCCACCATAAACGTCCAGGAGCAAAGGATAAGATCTCTCAGGATCAAAGTTCATGGGTTTGATCAGGAAGCCATCGATTTTCTGACCATCCGAAGTAGTGAAGGAAAACAGCTCTTTTCCGGCATATTCATACTCCTCCAGGTAAGTGAGTATGTTCTCATGACCGGCCAGGTTTTTAATCAGTTTCCCTTTTCCATCAAGCAGGTCAATTGTGGAAGGTGACTTTACATCCGAATAACTATCAATTAGATAACGGCCTGTGGGTGCCACATTTACCCTGTGATTTCCTTTTGCTGAAGTAATCTGTTGTTTCCCTTTCCCATTGAATTTCACACTGTAGAGGTTCCGTTCCATGGGTGATACTTCACAGGAGAGATAATAAAGTCTCTTTTTCACGGGATCAATGGCCTTGATTCCAATAACATCAAATTCACCCTGTGTAGGTTGACTCAGGAGGTTCCCATCATAATCATACTGGTAAATATGTGAGTATCCACTTATATCTGAGATCCAAAAGAAGGAATCCATCTCTTCAGGAAAGTAGAAGAGGTGAAGCTCTCCTGCAAAAAAATCAAAAATATCGATCCAGGCGTCTGATTGTTCCTCAAGGATCATGCTTTTCTCACCGGTCTTTACATCAAACATGTACAATTTCATATGGTTTTGTGCCCTGTTCATCCAAACTACTGCCAGGGTGTTTTCCCTGGATGTCCAGTAGATCCTTGGCATATAGCCACCCTCAGGGTCGAAGTCAAGCCATTGTTTGGTGCCATCCTCAATGTTGAGGATCCCAAGCCTCTCAACCGGAGGTGCATCTCCCACTTTAGGGTAGGGGATCTCCATGTATTTGGGGTGCTGGCCTGAAAAATCGGTCAGTTTGTAAACGGGGACCTCACGTTCATCTGTTTGCCAGAATGCGATGTACTTGCTGTCGAAGGACCACTCCCAGGCCTGCACCAATCCGAACTCCTCCTCATTTGCCCATCCGAACCGGCCATTGTAATATTTGTCTTTTCCATCTTTAGTAAGTTTTGAATGTTGGCCGTTAACCATGTCAAAGACAAACAGGTTGCCCTCTTTTCCATACCCTACTTTTTTCCCATCGGGAGAAACCTCAGCAGTGAAAGCCCCTTCAACGATGGGCTTCATGGTTTTATCTTCTATTGAGTAAATGTAGTAATCAGCATTGCCGGAATACCTCCAAATGCGCTCAAAATTGGTTTGAAAAAGCAGGTACTGGTAATCTCTGGTCCAGTGGAAGGTCTCATAGCTGAAAGGGTTCTCTGTTCCCGGAAAGGTAAGATCGCTTTCATTAAATACCAGCTCTTCGGTCTGGTTCTTCACATCATAGATCCAGATCTGCTGACTCCTGCCTTCCTTTTTTGAAAAAGAGTAACGGTTTCCCTCATCAATCCACTGCACTCCTGTGGGTCCCTTGTCGCCCTTCAGCAACGTTCCGGCAAAAAATGCTTCCCTAAATGAACTGTATTGTTTCTTCTGTGCACCAACTGTCAATGAGATCAGGATCAACACTGCTGCTATACTCAATTTTCTCATGTCGAATGAATTTGGTTTTGAAGGAGGCAAATCTAAGAAAAATGATCTGATGAACCGGTCATTCCAGGACCTTCAGTGCATTTTTATGCAGGATCATCTCCAACTGCTCTCTCTCCAGCTTCATGGTTTTCAACAGTTCCACCAAAGGAAAGCTGGTGTTGTCGGTCCCGTACAAAATTTTCGAGGAATGTTTCTGAAGAAAGAGCCTCGACTGTTGATGGTCCCTGTTCATGGCATTGAATCCGCTGGTCCCGGAGATATCACAATATAAATTATCGTACTCCTCAAGCAGCCTGTCAATGATCCCGAATGCCTTGATGGAACCCTTCTGATGGATATGTTTTGGACGCTGGAGGGAACTGATATTGTTCCAGAAATCGGGACCGTGCCCAATGAACCTTATCCCGGGAAATTGACGGATCCTGTTTTCAAGAGAAGAAAAATCATACAGGATTCCGGGAAAGTAAACCTGGTTTCTTTTGATTTTCCGCTTAAGGATCCCGGTTTTTTCGGCAAATTGAGTGATGTAGTACCGGGATACCCCGTTGTACTTATCATTCATCAATCGCTCCAGGAGCCATTGGAAGAACCCTTCCTTGTTCCGGATATATTGCATCCTGGGATTCTCCATATGAAAGATGATCGCCAATCCATGCTTCTGAACGATCTCAAGGTAGCTTTCCACCGCCGGATCTTCCCACTTGTTCGATACTTTCAGTTCTCCACATCCTTTGATACCCAACGTATTAAATTGATCGAATTGCTCTTTCAAATTGTCGGTAGCCGGATCGGGAGCATAAAATGGAACAAAGCGGTCGGGGTATTTGGTGCAAGCCTCCAGAACAGAGTGCCGGGGAAGATCCATATGCAATGTCTGTACGGGTGGATTTATCTCCTCCCATGTGAGCAGCCAGCTCTGGTCAACACCCTTTTGGTCCATGGACCGGATAATGGTATCAGCATCATACCTTGCCAGGCCAACATGCATATGGGCATCGATTATTCTCATCTCTTTTTCACTTCCATCTCCTTTTCACCGGGTTCTTTAAGGATTCTGGATATAATCTGATTTATCTCGCCGGCCCTGGTGATCATCATTAAATGGGATCCCTCATCCACAAGATAATCATAATGGATATTTTTAATGGGGATCGTATGGTCATTATCACCATGAATGTGGACAATCTGGTTCGAATACGATGTCCGGTCCCAGTTGATGATCATATCGACTGCCCTTTTCATATAGACCGGGTCCTTTGCTTTTAACATCGCTTTGTAAGTTTCAGGGTCATGTTTGCGATCGGGTTCCACAATTCCCTGGAGAATCCGGGCTCCTCCTTTGGTAAGCCTTTTTGGAACGATCCTGTTTAGGCGAAACTTTTGCTGAAATGTATACCTTCCCGGTAACTCGGAAGTAGATTTTGCACTGGAAATAACGATGGTCCTTAGCGGATTAAGGGTGTCGGTGAGCTCGGTACAGATCATGCCCCCCAGGGAAACCCCCATCAGGATAAAAGGTACAGATGGATCAATTTCGGGAATAAATCGATGTGCGTAGTTTGCAAGACTTTCTCTTTTGTCAGGGACAGGAAAAGAGATGTGCAGGGTATCATATCCACGGGGGATCTGCAGATGCTTGAATAACCTGGCATCTGATCCCTGACCCGGGAAGAGGTAGATAATGGTGTCCTGTACGACAGGCTCTTTCCCCAAAGCTATTCCGGAAACCATGATGCACCATGCTATGAAAACAGTTGATTTCAATCAATAATGAGTTAGGAAGAGGATATGGTATAGAACGATCTTTTCGGGCCTTGTATTGTTTGCAATGTCAGCAAGTTCAATGACAAGGAAAATACATTCTTCATGATATACCTGTTTTGTTACTGCATTCCTGTATCACCTTCGCATAATCGATACAATACTGCATATCTTCCTTTGAGACTTCAATAGCAGCACCGGTTCTCGCAAACTCTTCCACTGACCTGATTCCGGCTTCGTAGACGATCCTGGCAAATACTCCTCCTACACCAGTGATCCGGGAGAGGTCACAAAGGGCGAAAATCTCTTTCAGCCTCTCTTTTGGGATACCCGTTTTGCCTGCTACTTCCTGTTGCTGCCTGGTGGTTTGAACACCTTCGAAAAACTCCCTGGTATTCCTGATCTTGTTTGCCTTCAGTACCTCCACATATTCATAAGGGATCCCGGGAAAGTCTGCAAGAGGGAAGGGTCTTGCCAGGTAGCTGCCTGCTTCACGCCTCAACAGGAGCAGGTACGCTGCAGGTATTCCGGAAGCGGTGGCAATGGATTGGACATTTTGTTTCGATTTCAGGGATTTCAACAACATGCCGAGGTTATTGAAACCCTTATTCCTGAGAATCCCGAAACGCTCATCAATTTTTTCATGAAGTGATACCCGGCTTGGTATCAGTTGTTTTGACACGGTCAACGTATAAAACTTGTGCATACTGATCAGGGATGGATCGAGGGTGTAGTTTTCCATTTGTCACGACTATTTCATGCCCAGCAGTACGATCTCATCGGGCGTTGAGAGTGTTGCCTTCCCATGCCTAACAACAACATATGTGCTGGAATAGTAATCATACAATCGTGTTCCATCCTCGAAAACGTCTCCCACTGTCAGTGATTTCTCTCCCGGTTCCAGGTCCAGTCCCACCACCACATGATCTGAATAATCCCCTGAGTTAAAACTTCTGGAAAAGGTATAGGGCGACAAAGTTTGCATCTGATGCTGTCCGGCTCCCACTGAAGGATGCTCCCTGCGGAACTGCCCAAGTTTTCTGTAATGATTCATCACCTGACCAATAGAAAAGCCGTTCCTGGTGGTATTGTTTTCAATCTCTTCCCAGTTCATCACTCCGCGCAAGGTTGCATCTCCCATTGTTCCAGGTATGATCAGCTCCCTGCAACTCTCATCGCCATAATATATCTGTGAAGCACCTGGAGCTAATAATAATTTGGTTCCAGCCTCCAGAGGCTTTGTACGTTCCTTGTCAAAAGGTTCCCCATCGTCATGTGAGGTGAGGTAATTGAGAACTCCTTTTCCTTTTAACTCATTGTATAGTTTGTCAGAATAGAGTGAGAAGAGTGTCTCATAGTCCTGGGTAGCGCTATTTTTAAAATCGAAGTTGATCATGCTGTGAATGCCATGGTCAAAAAAGTCAACATTCCGGTCACCGAACCAATAGTTCCTGCCTGACTGGATCCCATATCCATATACTTCAGCAACCATATAAAAATCATTCTCATCCAGCACCATATCCGGATGTTGATTTTTCCATTCCAGGAAGGCGATCCGGGCTTCCTTATCCAGTTCTCCCCAGATACCCTCTTCAATATGCTTGGCCGTATCGAGCCGGTATCCGTCTATTCCATACTTACGAATGAAATCTGTGAGCCACTTTATGATGTAAAACCTGGGGGCCCTGGGATAACCTGTTCGTTCAAAAAATGAATCCAGTTCTGCCATCTCCTTATCAAGCCGGCCCTCCTGTTCCCATTTCTCCATGAGCGATGGGGGAAGCTCTGCCGGATCATTCGATTCGGTCCGGATATCCGGGAGGTTCTCAACCAGGGTGCATGTTACTGTGGTTTTATAGTCCTGGTAAGTGCATCTGGGACTGGTCCGGACCCACTCTTCCGGCCACACAGGATCCTTTTCTGTTACCGGTCCGGTATGGTTCATGATCACATCCATGACGATCCGAATACCATGTCTATGGGCAGTTTCAACCAGTTTTATCAGATCTTCTTCGGTTCCAAAGTTGGGATCGATACTGGTCCAGTCCTTTATCCAGTAGCCGTGATATCCGTAGGTCATCCCGGTGGATTCATCTGTACTTCCATGGATCTGTTCAAAGTAAGGAGTAAGCCAGAGGGCAGTGATACCAAGTTCGTCGAAATAGCCCTCTTCGATCTTTTTGATCACCCCTTTCATATCGCCTCCTTCGAATCCGCGTAATTTTGCAGGCTGACCAGTACGGTCATAGTTCACATCATTGGTGGGATCACCATTACTGAACCGGTCGGTCAGCAAAAAATAGATGTTGGCGTTCTCCCATAAAAAGGGTGCATCTTTGTTTTTAAGCTGACTTCCCTTAGAGATATTACATGATCCCAGGATCCCAAGCCCAATGAAACCAATCACTGCACATAAAATCAAATAATTTCCAGTTTTCATCTTGTCATTTTCTTTTATAACCTGTCGATTGTTCTATCACTTGTTACTTTTTTTCATTGTCAGGATGATTTTGCCATCCGACATACTCTTCTTGTAGAGTGAAATTGCTTTCTCAACCTCCTCCAGAGGCATGTTCCCTTTGATATGGGTGGTGAGTGAATCAGACAATTGTTTTTTCACCTGGTTGATAAATCTGATTTTGAAAAGTATGCCCTTTGTTTGCAGCCAGTGACCAAGCTGGAAACCGATGATCTGTTTCTCCTCCTTGATCAGGCTTCCCGGGTCCACCATCATCGGATCACCTGATAATCTTGCATATGCGACCAGAGTAGTGCCCTGTGGAGCAGCCCTGAGAAGGAGCGAGGATTGCTCCCCGGTCACCGCATCCATAAAAAGAGTGGCCTTCAGCTCATGAGAAAGTCGATGTAGCTCTGCTTCAAAGTTGCTGTCATTGCTGTTCAGCACATAGGTCGCTCCCATGTTTCTTAGTTCAGTCGCCTGCTCCTCTCTCCGTACGATATTAATCAATGGGATCTGATTTTGGTTTGCTAACCTAATCAGCATCTTTCCAAGAGCACTGGCTGCAGCATTGTTAACCACCGCCTGGTGGTTACCTGTTTTTGCCATGTGAAGCAATGCCATGGCAGTCATGGGATTCACCAGCATCATGGCACCTTGTTCAAAAGATATACTCCGGGGGAGTGGAATGGTTCGCATGGCCGACGTTTTCATGTATTCAGCCCAGGTTCCGTCCCCTTCCGGATCAGGGGAGCATGCAACCCGCTTCCCAACCCTCATTCCTGATAGCAGTCCGCCTCCTGAACTTACTACGACTCCGCTACCTTCCAGTCCGGGAGTAAATGGAAAGTTACGTGCCAGATAATTGCCTTGAATAAGGGCAAGGTCCGATGGATTAACCGGGGAGGCATGCATCCTGACCAATACCTCTCCAGCTCCTGGTTGTGGGACCGGAATGGATTCAACAACCAGTTTTCCCCCTGCTTCATGCTGTCTGATTGCAAACATTATCTCTTTGTGTTGATTAATTTTCTGGTAAGACTCTCCATCAATTCTGTCTGATCTGAAGAATCAACCCGAAATATATTCTCTTCGGGCACATTCCATTTTTCTGCTATTTCCGGAAGAATCTGGTCCCTGACGATCCAGAGCTGGGGGATATCATACCGCTTCTCCAAATGCTTCAGAATATTCCACCATCCCTGTCTCTCCAGTTCCATGGGGCCCACCTCATCTATAACTACCAGGTCGGGATGTTGAGAAAGACCATTATGGATCCATTGTTCACCTTCTTTAAAAGCTTCAGGATTAAAAAAGAATCGGCGGAAATTCAGCCATCCCGGTATCTCCTCTGTGGTTGCCAGTGGAATTTGTTTTCCGTGTTCGAGATCCACCAGGGTAAATCCCGATCTCTGACCCTCATGGAAGGAGCCACGACTCAGAAACCCGGTGATCTTCAACTTATTCTTTTTTAAACGTTCGACCAGTTGTGATAAGAGTGTGGTTTTCCCTCCCTGCACTTTTCCGGTGATCAAATGAATATTATAATGTGGGTCACATGCCATTTCTTGCAGATTTCACATGCCTTTTTTTGCCACAGATTCTATCTCCTTCAGCGCTGTTTCAATATGTTGTGGTTCCACATATGTTTGTCCGATGATCATTCTCACGGTATAGAGGCCGCGGATCTTCGTATGGGTAAGGAACAACTTCCCTCTGCGGTTAATCTCCTCCAGGAATGTTTCATTCAGTTTGTTTATTGATTCGGGATCATCAATGCCTTCTGGTTTCAACCGGAAACCGGTGAAATTCAAAAAAGGTTCAAGGGCAAGTTCAATGCCGGGTATTTTTTGTATCTGTTCTGAAAAATATTGATTCAATTGGATATGGGAACGGAGCCTCTCCTGAATTCCTTGTATCCCAAAGCCCCTCAGGACGAACCATAGTTTAAGGGCCCTGAACCTTCTGCCCAGAGGCACCCCCCAGTCACGGTAGTCATTCACACTCCCCCTGGATTTGGTTTTCAGGTACTCCGGAAGGTTCTCAAAGGTCTTTATAAGCAGACTGGCATCTTTTACAAAGTAGACGGAGCAATCGAAATTGGTAAACATCCATTTATGTGGATTAAACACAAAACTATCCACCTTTTCAATCCCCTTCACCATCCATCCGTATTCAGGCAAAAGCAGAGCAGTACCTGCATAAGCAGCATCCACATGAAACCACAGGTTATACTTCTTGCTGAGCGTCCCAATGTCGTCAATGGGATCTACAGCCAGGGTACCTGTAGTTCCGATGGTGCCAACCACAGCACAGGGTTGATAACCTTGTTGAATATCTGCTTTGATCTTCTCTTCCAGCAGAGCAGGTATCATTCGCATCTGATTGTCCACACCAATCTTTACCAGGTTTTTCCTTCCAATCCCGCATACTCCCACAGCTTTTTCAATGGAAGAGTGGGTCTCTTCAGAGCAATAGATCCTCAGGTTGTTGGGTACTCCCTCTTCATTTGACCTGAAACCAGTGGTTACTTCCCGCGCAGTGATAAGAGCCACCAATGTGGCCGAGGATGCACTGTCCTGGATCACCCCTTCAAGTCCTGAGGGCAGACCCATAGAATCCCTGAGCCATTCCATCATGCGTTGCTCAAGCTCAGCAGCTGCCGGAGAGGTATCCCAGATCATACACTGTGCTCCAATGGCTGAAGTAATAAACTCAGCAAATATAGATTCCACAGAGTTGTTGGCTGGAAAATAAGCGTGAAAATTGGGATGTTGCCAGTGGGTGATCCCCGGCAGGATGATCTCATCCAGATCCTCGATGATCTTCTCCAGTGATTCTGAATGCGCTGGGGGCTGACCGGGAATCTTATTGTAGATCTCTCCCGGATTTACCTGTGACTTCACAGAAAGGGTGGTGATGTGATTCAAATAATGGTCAATCCAATCTATAATATCATGTGAACTCTTCTTAAATTCTTCAGGGTCTAGCATAGTAGCTCCAAAATTAGTAATTTTCAGGTACCCCGTATATACGGATTTAATACCTTAATGATAAGCTATGCATCCCAAATCCATAGTATTTAGATCTTCTGCAATAGTGGTGTTAATAGCTTCAATGATGTTTGCCGGATGTAGTCAGCCTGCCAGACCTGATTCTACAGAACTATCTTTGAAGGAAATACTTGGAAAGCGATTATTCTTCGATGAAAGCCTGTCAGCACCTGCGGGCCAGTCCTGCGCCACCTGTCACGATCCAAAAATTGCCTTTGCCGATCCCGAGACCACCCTGCCGGTATCGCGAGGGGCCGTACAAGGTTTATATGGGAACCGGAATGATATGACAATCTCCTATTCCATGTATGTGCCACCTCTTCACTATGATACGCTGGAACAGGTCTGGACGGGGGGGCTATTCTGGGATGGAAGGGTAAATTCTCTTACCGAGCAGGCCATGGGACCTCCATTAAATCCCCTCGAAATGGCCAATCCGGATACCATGGCCATTGCTGAGAAGATCAGATCCCTGGAATATGCTGAATTGTTTGACGATGTGTACGGACAGGGAGCACTCACCGATGCCCATTCAGCTTATTTCAATATGGCAGATGCTCTGGCTGCATATGAACGGAGTTCGGAAGTCAACCCCTTTAGCTCAAAATTTGACCTGTGGCAGAGGGGAGAGTCCAGCCTCACTGAGCAGGAGCAGCGCGGATTAATGTTGTTTGTGGCAGAAAGCAAGGGCAATTGTATGGCATGTCACCCACATACCCCATCTGAGGATGGAACACCTGCTCTTTTTACAGATTTCACCTATGATAACCTGGGTACTCCTTCCAATCCAGAAAATCCGTTTTACCTGCTCCCTCAGGAACATAATCCGGACGGATTCGAATTCAGGGATCCAGGATTGGGTGGGTTCTTAAACGATTCATCAGAGATAGGAAAATTCAGGGTGCCCACCCTTAGGAATGTGGCCATCACTCCTCCCTATTTGCATAACGGGGTATTCAAAACCCTCTACCAGGTCGTCTCATTTTATAATACAAGGGATGTGGCTCCATGGCCTGAACCGGAAGTGCTGGCAAACCTGAATAGAGATGAAATGGGGGATCTTGGCCTTACCAACCAAGAGGTGGAGGATATTGTGGCTTTTCTTGAAACATTAACCGATGGCTGGGTGGAGCCGGATTAGTCAGAATACCTGATAAAAGCTTCTGCCAGCCTGTCTGCTGCTTCCGGATTGAACCTGAACCACAGCTCGGGTTCGATCAGTTCCAGCTCTGAAATGGACAACCTGTCCTGGTTGTCCCAGAATGCATCCACCCTGGCATAGAGGGGTAATATTTTACAGGTTGAAACCACCTGTTCGGCAAATGATACCTCCTCCGAAGAGGGCTCATAATGGTGTACACTTCCTCCAAAATCATCCTGGACCCTGAAATCACCTCTCTTCGGTTTCTTGAGGATGGCATGGCTGAATTTGCCATCGAAAAGCATAAAGGCTATCTCACCCCTGGTGGGTACCTGGTTCTGGAATTCCTGGATCATCAAGGACTCTTCCCGGATCAACGATTGGTAAATCTGCTCATATCTCTCCACATCCTCAGGTATGAATCTATAAGTATGACGTGCTCCTCCTGAAACTACCGGTTTCAGAATGATCTCCTTCCAACCTGATTCTGAGACTATTTCCTGAAGGGAACCAGGTTCTATTTTTTCCAGAAACCGGGTGGGAGGGATGTTAATTCCAAGTTTAGAGAGATCCTCCAGGTAATGTTTATCCAGGTTCCATCGGATCACCTGGTAGGGATTAATCATGGAGGTCCAATTTTTTACTTGCTCTAACCATCCTGAGAATTCGGCATAACGGTCCACATAATCCCATGTACTTCTGAAAAGTATGTAACGCGTATCGGACCAATCCACCTCCGGATTGTCCCAGTTTGTACGCTGTACTTTCAGGCCCCTCTTCTCAAAGGCGGACCTGACCAGTCCATCTTCATGGAGGATGTTCCGGATAAAAGAGTCCCGTTTTCGGGGTGCCAAATACCTGGAGTCGGTTAAGATGGTTATATCGGTAGTGCACATGGTATGATCGAAACTACCTGAAAAAGAATATAAAGCTTTTATAGACCATATCCAGCGCAAAATAGGCAAAAGCCCCTGCAAATATTTTAAAAATGAAAGGGATGACCTTTGGCCGTGAAAGGATTGTTCTGAACCTGGAAAAGAGGAATGCCATCAGTATGGTTGAAAGGAGCCATCCCAGCTGTACAAGCCCCATAAAAATATATGCGCCCATGGTCAATTGATCGCTCAACAGGATGGCTTTTGGGATACAAATGGTGATCCAGTAGGTCCACAATACCCCGTTAGAAAGGATCATAAGCACGATCTTCCAGATGCTGAAATGAACTTTTTCACCAGTATCCATGCTGCGAACTTTCCATATGGAGATGGAGATCCAAATGAGTATGACAGCCCCCACCAGGGAAAGCCCCCTGAAAAATGCTTCATTGAAATCCAGGGAATCCAGGATTACCAGGCAGATGACAGCCACAATTGTTTCTGCCACCAGGGCAATGAAGATGATCCTCATACTTCTGGGGAATCCCGATTGCAGGATTTCGGTGAAAACCGCAGTAATGACAGGTCCTGGGATCACCCCTCCGATGAGTCCAAGCATAAAGGCAATCACAAGTTCATGGATCATTGTTCTTCTCCATTTCTCCTTTTAGTGGTTTCGAATTTATATAAAATAGGCCGATTTTGTATATTAGTCTACTCATTATGCAATACACCAAAAATAATTCCTATGAAATACTTCGCGATCATCCTCCTTGCGGCCTGTTCAACAATGTGGGCTCAGGAGTCGGAACAAAAGTTATCTGAAAGCACATTCAATGGATTGAAATTAAGAAACATTGGTCCGGCCTTCGCTTCCGGACGCATTGCAGATATTGCCATTCATCCTCAGAATGACAATATCTGGTATGTTGCTGTGGGCTCCGGAGGTGTTTGGAAAACGACCAATTCAGGGGTAACCTGGATTCCCATTTTCGACACACTGACCTCCTATTCCATTGGATGCGTGACCATCGATCCCAACAATCCTCATACCATATGGGTAGGAACAGGTGAAAATGTGGGCGGTAGACATGTGGGATTTGGCGATGGTATCTATACAAGTGAGGATGACGGA
>JAUVKN010000212.1 GCA_030596245.1 Bacteroidia bacterium
CCCATCCCAAAATTGATCATGGTGATCCCGTTGGCTGAAATTGCAGGCATGGCCACATTTCTATCCGCAACCTTTGTATTGTGAATGGAAGCAAACAGGTCAAGGTACCCCTGGAAATTGGTGAGTAATATGTATTTACCAAAAGTCTCCGTGGGAATTCCGGTATATCGTGGAAGCCAGTTCTCGATGATCTCCTGTTTTGTCTTCATCATAATAAGGGTTGTAGTTTTTTGGCGATCTTTACTACATTGTAAATCCATTGCGAAGATACTCCAATAATGCGAAAACTAAATCTTCCTGCATATGATTTCCAGCACCGTGAGGAGGATGGAAAACCATATGTGCTGGATATATTCAGAAAGAAGTATGTGATGCTTACTCCGGAGGAGGAGGTGAGGCAGCGGTTTGCCCGTTATCTTATGGAGGAGAAGGGATACCCCGCATCCCTGATGATGACAGAGTTTGCGTTAAAGCTTAATGAAATGATACGCAGGTGTGATATCCTGGTGCATAAGCCGGCCGGAAAGCCTTCTGTACTGATTGAATGTAAGGCTCCGGAAGTCAAAATCAGCAACGCCACCTTTGACCAGGTTGCCCGTTACAACATGGTCTTCCGGGTAAAATACCTGATGGTCACCAACGGCCTGAAACACTACTGTTGTTACCTCGATTTTGAGACCCGGAAGGTCAACTTCCTGGAGCAGATTCCCTGTTACACCGATCTGGAGATTGGCTAAGATTGAGGCTATCTCAAAAGGGATTTCACCCCACTATTCCTGAGGGATACTTTTTTGTAATGTACTTCCAAAGTATCCCTCAGAATTGACAAAAACCAAACTTTTGAGACCGCCTCGTATCCGGAGTCTAGCTCAGGCTATTTGGTGGCCGGACAAATACACTGAAACAACCATTCGCTTTCAAAACCCTTACCGTTGAACAGCCACTCCTTTTTTTCACCCACGGCCGTAAATCCAGCTGTGGTGAAAAGCTTAATACTGTCGCTGTTTCCCGAGGCAATGTTGCAGTAGAGCTGGTGGAGTGGTAGTACCGAGAAACAGTAATTCATGAGGGTTTCCAGTGCCTCACGGGCATAACCTTTCCGGCGGTCTGATTGTTCGGCGATAAGGATCCCGATGCCGGCCCGCCTGTGAATGGGATCGAAATCAAACAAATCTATGGCTCCCACGGGCCGGCTGTTAGCATTGAGCTGGATGATGAGGCGAAGCTGTTTGGTCTCGAAAATATCCTTTCCTGCATTTTCAAGATACTGTTTCAATATATATTTGGAAAAGGGGACCAGGGTGCCGGATATGCGCCAGATGGAGCTGTTATTCTCCCACAGGTACATTAAATCAAGGTCCTCAGGTTCGGGTGACCTGAGAGCGATGGTTCTGTTCTCCAGTATGTTCACGCTATTTCTGCTTGTAAGAGATGACCTTGTAGGACTTCTGTGGTCCGGCGAGCGCCCTGAAGGTATCTGTTTCGGCGTCATAGAGTATCTCGATCTCTTCGCCTGTCTCTTCGTCCACCACGATGATGGCAAAATCTTTATAACTCAATCCCACAGGATCCCCCATCATGGAGAGTACCCCGCTGATCAACCTGTCCTCTCCCAGAATCTCAATGTACCACAGATCAAGCATTCCCACAGCATCATTTGTAAACTGGGTATAGAGTCCGCTGAGCCCGTCATTCAGGGGTACGTAAAAGGTATTATCGCCGGTAGTATTGATGGGGAAGCCAATGTTGGTGGGCTGACTCCAAATGCCATCTTCCTGCAATTCACACCGGAAGATATCAAACCCTCCCATGTTGAAATGTCCCTGGGAAGCAAAAATAAACCTGCTTCCATCGGGAGAGATATAAGCCGAAGTCTCATCTTTGTCACTGTTGATCCCTTCACCCATATTTACGGGTTCACTCCACTGACCATCGGCCTGACGGTCAGAGTACCAGATGTCCAATCCGCCCTCGCCTCCCCGGCGGTCACTGGAAAGATAGATCCGTTCTCCGTCGGGACTGAATGAGGCGTGATCCTCCTCAGCGTTAGAATTGATGTCACCATGCAGTGGTTGTGCCGGACTCCAGAGCAAACCGTCGTAACTGCTGTACCAAATATCTTTGTCCCCCTTTTTTGGATCTTTCACAAGAAGCAGTGTGGTTCCATCAGTGGAGAGACCGGTGGGGAAAAGATCTCCATCAGAGACGATCTGGGGTGTAATGAGTACGGGTTGGCTCCACTGGCTCCCCTTCCTCAATGACATATAGACGGCTTCGTAAAAGGTCTTGCTATTTGCCCATACCAACATATTTCCATCGGCAGAGATCACCCCGCTATAATCATTATTCACACTATTAATGGGCTCATTGAAATAGAGCGCACGCAGGTTCAGTTCTGCATCCCTGATGATCTTGGCCCTTTCCACTGCGAGGATTTCATCCTCGGTGATGCGAACATTGTAGTTCTTTTCAAAGTTTTTGAGGGACTGGAACTGAATGAGTGCGTCCAGGGCATCGTCCATCTGGTTGGTCTTCCGGTATGCTTCTGCCAGGTAGAACCAGCTATGGTGTGGTGCTCTCTTCTCTGTAAAACGGTTGGTTTTGTACTTGATGTTGATGTTTTCCGTAGCTTCTTTGAAATAGGGAATGCCTTTCTCCTCCTGCCCCAGGATGTTATTGTAACACATTCCCAGCCAATATTTTACATTGGCATTGTCGGGCTCCTGACTGAGAACCTGGTTGAACACATACTCTGCTTCCTGGAAGTCCTCTTCTTCCTCATAAAAGAATATGGCTTCGTAAAACAGCTCCTCCGCTGATCGATCCTGCGATATTACCGCCTGGGAAATACAGCATATCATTATGGCTACAGGCAAAAGTCTCTTCATCACTTATCAATTAAGTGGACACTAATCTAATTTCAGATCGTCGGGAACATTGATTTTTTCTATCTCGATGATCGCCTCATCTGTAAGAGAAACCTTAAACTGGGCTCTTCGGTTCAAAGCCCTGCCTATGGGTGCATCCCTGTTGTCTCTGGTCCTGTTACGAGCCACGTGTTCACTTTCACTCATTCCAATTACTTTAAACCGGTCTTTTGTTATCCCATTTAAAATCAGATATTTAGAAACAGATTTAGCCCGGTCCAAAGAGAGGCGCTGGTTGTATTCAAAGGTGCCTACGGCATCGGTGTGGCCGGTAATCTCCAGTTCCAGAGCGGGGAATTTTTCCAACAGATTGGACAACACATCCAGTTTTCTTGTCCCTTCATAGGTGAGGGAATAGCTGTCAAACTCAAAAAAGATGGGCCTGATCAGGTACTTCTCAGAGGGTTTCACAACCACTGGAACAGGTACAGGCGTCTCATCAGCCACAGCCAACTCTTCTTCAGCCTCTTCCATTGGAACAGGTACAGGTGTGGCATTGCGGTCGATCATCTGGAACATTAAGATGTCGTACTCCGGGACTTTCGATTGTGCAAAAATATAGGAGACACCTTCCTGCTGAATTCCGGTGGGTGAAATTGTGAAGTCATCGTCGGTGGTATTCAATGGAAAGCCCATGTTTACAGGGGGGCTTTGCCAGCTGCCATTTTTAAGGATTTCTGTATAGAAAACATCAAATCCACCAATTGTAATATGACCCTGTGAGCTGAAATAGAGGCGTTTCCCATCGGGACTAACATAGGGCGACTCTTCATTCAGTTCTGTATTGACAGCCGGTCCCAAATTCACAGGCGCACCCCAGAGGCCATCGGCCTGCATGTCACTTCGAAAGATATCCATGCCTCCAAGGGACTCCTTCCTGTTGCTGGTAAAATAGATCGATTTTCCATCGGGAGAGAAGGCTGCATGAGATTCGAAATACTTTGAATTGATGGGTTTTCCCAGGGTTTTTGCCGGATTCCAACGGTTATTTTCATAGATGGAGGCATAGATGTTGCCGTCAAATTCATCAGCAACTGCCAGTAGCATAATTTTACCATCAGCCGAGAGTGCCACCACATCCATGTTGCCATCCGAAACAATTGAGGGTGTGATATTCGTAGGTTTAGACCATACATCATCCTTTTTGGTAGAGACATACACCCCATTGTAAAATGGATTCTTTCCCATAAAGGCCATGGTTTGAAGGTCATTGGAAACCACCATGTTGTACCTCGATCTGTGGCTCTCATTCAACTGTCCCAGATTACCGATGGCGAAAGGGGCCGGATTGTTCACAGCCACCAGGGAGTTTCCACAGGATAGGATCTGCTGGTCGACGAACCTTTTTGTGACCTCATCCTTAGGATCAATGTATTGAGCGAACTCATTGTATTTGACAAGTGCCTTATCCATCTCCATGTTGATCCTGTATGCATTGCCCAGGTAAAGCAGGGCATCGGGTGGAGCGTTCTTTTCTCCAAACTTCCCCTCTTTGAAGCGGGGTGATATGTTACCGACTGCTTTTTCCAGGTAGGGTATTGCTTCGGTTTTGCGTCCCAGGATCTGTAGCAGGCAGACTCCCATTCGATAGTTGATATAGGCATTGTCCTGATAACCTCTCTTGTAAACCTGATTGAAGGCGTATAAAGCTTCCTCGTAATCCTCTTCGGCAAAGAAGAATTCTCCATCATAGAAGTCAACCTTAATGTTCTGGGCAGAAGCCAAAGTCGCCAGAATTGAGAAAAATAACAATAAAAAAGCTCTTCTCATTGCGGGATAGTTTAACGTGAATATTACAAATTTAAAAATTATATTGATAGTACAATAAAAATTATATTGATTCACGCTGGTAAAAAACCGGGGATTATTCGGTTGAGTTCTCTCTGTTTTTGCGCCTCCTGCGCCACAGGAATATCAGAATAAGGGATCCTATACCAACTCCTGTTATGATCGCAGTGGGCCATACTTTTCGGTAAATCCGCTTACCGGGTTCTTTGTCACCCCTGTCGCCGGGTTCTTCCTGAAGCTCCTGCTGCAAAGTGCCTGAGGAATCCTTCTGGAAGGGTTGCGCCATCTCAACCTCTTCAACCGGAACATCCCCTGATCCTTCAGCGAGAACATCCCCTGACTCTTCAACCGGAACATCCACAGGCTCTTCAACGAGCACATTCACAGGCTCTTCAACTGGAACATCCCCTGACTCTTCATCTTCCGGGTCAATCACTGCAAATACAGATTCAGCTCCTACAGCCTCTTGAAGGGTATCCCTTAACTCTTTCCTGGTCTCTTCTCCCTCAAATATGACCGGTTCCTTCTGAGCCAGTGCCAGTTCGATAATGTGGTCCAGTTTAATACCTCCTGTATCGGTGTCCATAGTGCCATCTTCACTGTGCAGTTCTTCGGACACAAAGTAGATGCGGGGATTGTCCGCCGAGTATATATCCATGTAGTAGATATCATGTGCACCCAGTCCACCGGGGCTGTATAAGGAGTAGTAGGCATTGAAACCATTGTTCACAGGCTGAAAGAAGAGGTCATCATCCGTTGTGTTGATGGAGTAACCGAGATTGATGGGTTCTCCCCAGGAGCCATCCGCACTCTTTTTGGAGTAAAAGATATCATACCCACCCATGTTGAAGTGGCCGTAGGAACTGAAGTATAAGGTTTGTCCATCTTCAGTGATAAACGGAGTCTCTTCGTTGTACCGGCTGTTGATATTGGGGCCCAGGTTTTCTGCGACTCCCCATTTTCCATCGGGCTGGCGCTCCGACTTATAAATATCCAGTCCTCCGTTCGTACCCTTGCGGTTGCTGGTGAAATAGAGGGTCTTCCCATCCTTGCTGAAACTGCCATGCGATTCCCAGTACCTGGTGGAGATGTTGTCATCCAGTATTGTGGCAGGCAGCCATCGGCCATCTTCATACCTGCTGTAATACAGGTTTCCGATATAGTCGTCATCGTAATAGAGGATCATTTCTGAACCGTCATGGGAAAGGCTTGCCGGATAGATATCGGCATCAAATCCCAGGGATTGCGTAATCTCCTGCGGATATGACCAGCCTTCTCCAGTCTTCTCACAATAGAAGGCACCATCGTAGAAGGGGAGTTTGGTTACAAAGGCCATCCTGGAGCCATCTCCTGAGATTACCGGATGAATATTGGCATAGTGTGTATTGATCGGGGAGTCGAGCAGAAGAAGATCGATATCCACCGGCATGGTCTTCAGCCGTTTGGCGTTTTCACATGCCCTGATCTGGGCAAGTGCCAGCTCTTCGTCGTAGATATCCCGGTCCATGATCTTTATAAACTTCTCATAGGCATCGATGGCCCTGTCCAGCAGTTCATTCACCCGGTAAGCGTCGCCCAGGTAATAGAGCACATCGGGTGGAGCTGTGGTCTCTTTATAACTATTCTCCTTGTAATTTGGATTGATATTTTTACTTGCCTCCAACAGATATTCTATGGCCTTGTCCTTCCGGTAAGGATCGTTCAGCAAGCAGACCCCGATCTTATATTTCAGGTTGTCATTTCCTGGATCAATCTCATGCATGCCCAGATAGAGTGGCAGGGCTTCGGCATACTCTTCGAAAAGAAACCAGGATTCAGCATCCCGGAAAACAGTACGCAAAGAGTCCCTTTGAGAAAACACAACACCGGGGACCAGCAACAAAATAAGGATAGAGGAGAAGAGGATCCTTTTCATACCACTTAGCAAGTTTGCTAAATTTAATTAAATATCCCGTTATATCATTCTGAAGTTCCGTGCGATTATTAACAGATCATTGAATACCCTGTAATCTTTGGCATACACCACGTTAACCTCCTTAATCCTATCTGCAGAAAGGCTATCGGACTGAAGGTGAAATCCAGGATTCAGAATTCCGTTTTTCAGGTGTGGAAGGTTTGACAGATCGTTGCTATCTGGATCCAGGTAGCCTACCCAGGTGCGGAAGCCCAACAGCACCCTGATTGTATTGGCTACACTTCGGAAATGGCCCTTTACAAAGAGAAACCAGAATGGAAATGTGATCAGCAGCAAGAGTGCAGAAACCGCATCGAAAAGTCTTTTATTCCGGCGGTTGGAGGCTTTCCCGATGGAATTGAAATGGATGGTGTACAGGTCACCCGCAGTATTGATGGAGTTACTGCCAATAATAGAAAGGCTCTCCGGTGGGGCGATCTTGAAATCAACCGAGGTGCCTATAACACGGGTCATGATCCGGATGATTCCCTGGGAAGGGAGGTCTTTTGCACAAAAAACGATCTCATCAACACGATTGATGCTGACGATCTCATCGATCTGGTCGATATGCCCCATGTACCCAGACCCGGTATCGCCGGGTGAAGGGGAGACAAAACCAATGATATCAGGTTTGGCCTGGGTATCCAGCAGGAGGCTGTTCACCCTTCTGGCCTCCTCCTCTTTCCCCACAATCACCATCCGTTTCTGCTTGTTCAGGTCTATTTCATAATCCTTGATGCAGGTCAGGTGAAAAAGGATCCTCAATCCCAGTGTGCTGAGAATGGCCAATAACGATCCCAGAAAAATC
>JAUVKN010000312.1 GCA_030596245.1 Bacteroidia bacterium
CGGGATTGGACTGGATACTTACTGGAACCAGTTTGAAGGACTGTTAAAGAACCTGCAGAGGTATCAGAATCAGATCAAAGAGAAAATGGAGGAGTTCGGTGCAGAAGTGATCGATGCAAGCCTTGCCGACAATCCGGTAAAGGCCAGGGAAGCAGCCGGTATGCTGCACAATAGTGATGTGGAGCTGGTTTTTCTCTTTGTGTCGACCTATGCCCTCTCATCCACAGTACTTCCTGTTGCTCAGAAAGTAAAAGTGCCCGTGGTGATTCTGAACCTTCAACCAGTTCCGCAGCTGGACTATGAGGCCTTCAATTCACTGGGCGATCGCGGCAAGATGACCGGTGTGTGGCTTGAACACTGCCAGGCCTGCTCAGTACCTGAAATTGCATCGGTCTTTAACCGTTCTGGAATCGGGTATGATATCGTTACAGGGTACCTTGAAGATGAGGAGGCATGGCGTGAAATTGAAGCATGGGTTGAAGCAGCCAGGGTAGCTGTTGCCATGCGCAGCAACCGCCTGGGCGTGCTGGGTCATTATTACGGGGGGATGCTGGATGTATACACCGATCTTACAAAACAGTCCGCCAGTTTCGGAACCCATATCGAAATGGTAGAGATGTGTGAATTGAAAAGGCACAGGGATGAGGCCACCCAAACTGAAGTAGATGAGAAGATCGGCGAATTCAATAAGGCTTTTGATGTGGCCCCTGAATGCGAGCAGGAGGAGATCGAGCGGGCCGCCCGCACCTCGGTGGCGCTGGATAAGTTGGTGGCAAACCATAACCTGGGTTCTATGGCATACTATTATGAGGGAGAACAAGGCAATGAATATGAAAACATGGTCACATCGGTCATTGCAGGCAACACATTGCTAACAGGAAAGAACATCCCAATTGCCGGAGAATGTGAAGTAAAGAATGCCCAGGCCATGAAAATCATGTCTGAATTTGGTACAGGAGGATCATTTTCCGAGTTCTACCTGATGGATTTCAAAGACGATGTGGTGATGCTGGGACACGACGGTCCGGCCCATTTTGCCATTGCAGAGGGCAGGGTTAAACTGGTCCCGCTTCCCATATACCACGGCAAACCAGGAAAAGGGCTCTCCATACAGATGACCGTTCAGCATGGTCCGGCCACACTGCTTTCCGTAGTTGAAGGCAGGAATGGGGTATTCCTGCTGGTTGCTGAAGGAGAATCGGTACCCGGACCGGTGCTGGAGATTGGAAACACCAACAGCAGATACCGCTTTTCACTGGGTGCCAGAGAGTTCATGAATAAGTGGTCGGAACAGGGTCCTGCGCACCACTGCGCCATCGGGACTGGCCATATCGCCGATAAAATTGAAAAACTGGGAAAGATCCTGAATATGGAAATGGTGAGGATCTGTTAACCAGCTTCAGCAAATAAAAGTTATCGGATCTGTAGCATTTGTATATCAGCTCTTCATACTCTTCCTGATCTCGGTAGGTGCAACCCCCAGCTTGGTCTTAAATATCCGGCTGAAATAGTAGATGGACTGAAATCCAAGGGCATAACTGATCTCTTTAACACTTTTATCGGTGTAAAGAAGCATCTCCTTGGCCCTGAGGATCTTCAGATCCAGGTGGTACTGCACGGGCGGCACGCCGGTGTATTTCTTGAACATCTTACGAAAATAGGAGTAGCCAATGTGGTTCTCTTCAGCAAACGATTGAAAGTTGATCTCCGTCTCCACATTCTCACGGATGGAGAAACAGGCGTTCTTAATGATCTTCTCCACCCGTTTTCCGCTGAAGTCCTTCTGTTTGTCCAGGGATACAATAAAGCCCAGTAGTTTCATCACCATCCCGGCAGCCACCTGCTGGTACCCCGGCTTCTCCTCCTTTACATAATTGAAAATCTTATAATAGGTATCGATGATCTCCTCCCTGTATCCCACTTCCACTACAGCGTTCTTTTGTATAAACCAGGGCCGTCCGAAGATCTGGTGTGCAATGTATCCTGAAAAGCCCACATAGTGCTCTACCCAACCCGTGCTTTTTTTTGGCTTATAACGGTGCCACTGACCCGGTTTGGTAAAAATCATTGAACCGGGCGTCACATTATACTTCCCCCCCCTGTTCTCATAGAGGCCGGCGCCATCTGTAATGTAGTTGATCTGGTACTCCTCCAGGACCCTGCCCCTCTCAAAGGAGAAATGGTAACCCGATGGATGGGTGGTGGGAGGATAGATCACACCGGGCTTAATATCTGCCTTCCCGGCACAACTGAGATAGAGTCCCCAGTCCTTATCCTCCTGCCCGGGATTGACATATTTGAAAAATGGCTCCACTGATCTTAGTATTATTGGGATAAATCAATAAATATTGATGCGTAATGTATACAATATATATATGGGATAGCAACGATTCCAACCATATAATTCCATAGAAGCAATTTAAACTATTTGGGTATCAATAATCCCCTTCTGCCCATTCTCCTTACATGAATGTCCCTGCGAAAAAAATATTCCGAATGATATTAGTCTCATTTTGTGCAAATAATGGACCAAATTATTCATTGATTTGAGGATTTGGATGCTGTACATTTGATATTGCATTTTGCATTAAACCCAACTAACTGTGAAAATCCTAAAATTATAAACTCATGACCGGAATTCTTCTTATCCTTATCGGGAGTATAGCTGCAGCCAGCTTCTATATACCCTTCAAGAAAGTAAAACAGTGGTCATGGGAATCCTACTGGATTATGCAGGGGGTTGCCGCATGGCTGATCGCTCCCTGGGTCGCCGCATGGCTGACCGTACCTTCCGGAACACTGCTGGACATTATCCGTGAGGCTCCCTCATCAGCCAAATGGCTCACCCTCATGTTTGGAGCCTTCTGGGGAGTGGGAGGACTCACTTTCGGGCTTAGTATCAGATACATGGGAATTGCCCTGGGACAGAGCCTGGTACTTGGGCTCGTTGCCGCTCTGGGTACGCTGATACCAGCCATGGTTGCGGGTGAGGAGCTGCTGACCTCCAGGGCGGGCATCCTGACCCTTGTAGGTGTTGCCATAGCACTTGCCGGGATAGCGATCATTGGTTATGCAGGTATCCTGAAAAACAAAAAACTCTCGGAAGAGGAGAGAAAGGCCGCGGTGAAAGACTTTTCGCTAAAGAAGGGAATCCCCATTGCCATTCTTTCAGGTGTGATGAGCGCCTCCTTTGCCTATGGTTACCAGACCGGTATACCCATTGAAGAGGTGGCCGCAAAATACAATACCAACCCCCTCTTTGTGAGCAACCCCACCCTCATATTCATTCTGTTTGGAGGTTTTCTTGTAAACCTTGTTTACTGTGTTACACTGAATATAAAAAACGGCACATACAAAGACTACACATCCGTTTCGGGGGGTGTCTTTCTGAATAATATAGCCTTTACATTCCTGGCCGGATTACTCTGGTTTCTGCAGTTTCACTTTTACGGTATGGGAAAAACCCTGGTTCCGGAAGCCATGCAAGCCTTTGCGTGGAGCATCCTGATGGCCCTGGTCATTGCCATGAGTAACATCTGGGGACTGTTCCTGAAAGAGTGGAAAGGGGTATCCAGAAAGACCATTGTGATCCTTGTGATCGGTATCGTGGTCCTGATCCTGTCAACATTTGTAATAAACTTAAACTAAAGAGAAACAATGATTCACAAGCGACTGGCATTTAAGATGCAACTGAACCCAGGCATGGTCACCGAGTACGAGAAAAGGCATAGGGAGATCTGGCCCGAACTGGTGAAGTTATTGAAAAACAACGGAATTTCAGAATACAGTATATTCTTTGATGAAGAGACACACATCCTGTTTGGCTTCCAGAAACAGGCAGGAGAACAGGGGTCTCAGGACCTTGGCGCTCTTGAAATTGTAAAAAAATGGTGGGCCTATATGGCCGAGATGTATGAAACCCATCCGGATAATTCACCCGTGACAACACCTCTGAAAGAGGTCTTTTTTATGGAATAATAAATAAAAAATAGATTATAACATGAGCAAATCAGAAACGGTAACAAAAGCCTTTGAAGCAGCCAAAGAGCAATACGCCCAGATCGGCGTTGATGTAGAAGCTGCAATGAATAAACTGGATAAATTCCCAATCTCTCTGCACTGTTGGCAGGCCGACGATGTGGGGGGATTTGAAACAGCCGATTCAAGCCTTGAAGGAGGTGGTATCCAGGCTACCGGCAACTACCCGGGAAAAGCCAGGAACATTGAAGAACACCGGATGGACCTTGAGAAGTCCATGGATCTGATCCCCGGGAAACAGCGCCTGAACCTGCACGCCATCTATGGAGATTTCCAGGGAAAATTTGTGGACCGTGACCAGATTGAAGTAAAGCACTTTCAGAGCTGGATCGACTGGGCCAAAGGGCTTGATATTGGCATGGACTTTAACAGCAGCATGTTCTCTCACCCCAAAGCTGCCGATGACCTGACCCTCTCTAATAAGGACAAAGGGATCCGTGATTTCTGGATCGAACACACCAAAAGGTGCAGAACCATCGGGGCAGAAATGGGTAAACAATTGGGAAGCCCTTCCATTCATAACATCTGGATCCAGGATGGTTCCAAGGACCTG
>JAUVKN010000122.1 GCA_030596245.1 Bacteroidia bacterium
ATTCCCAACCTGTTCAATAGACGTATAGTAGTGATTCCCAATGAAGTATCATTATAATTGGTAAATTCATCCACATATAGAATTACTCCGGGAGCATCGGATGGCAGGCTGTTATTCAAATTCTTTAAGTGGCGCTTTGCCCAACCTCGCAGGGTTATTTTACCCAGAGTTGGAATGCTTCTCTCAGGAGCAAATCCCAGGATGTTTTTAAGGATACTTCCTGTGCGCTTATTGGTAGCAAAAGAATTGAATAGCCATGGGAAAAGCATTCCCATCCTGTTTACCTTTGATATATTGGCAATCAGTCTGGTGCGTAAAGGTACAGGATGATGCTCGTACCAGTGTTGCATAAATTCAGCCTTAAGTTTAGCCATGTCCACACTTGAAGGACATTCGGACTTGCAAGCCTTGCATGAAAGACATAGATCCAGGATCTTATAGATCTCCGGCTGATCGAATGGTTTTTTCAAATCCGGACTGGAGAGCAGCTCTCGCAATACATTTGCCCGGGCACGGGTGGTGGCGGACTCATCCCTTGTGGCCATGTAGCTGGGACACATGGTACCACCGGTAATTTCAGTCTTTCTGCAATCACCTGATCCATTGCATTTTTCGATGAGTGCCATGAAGCCACCTTCACTGGAAAAGTCAAAAAAAGTTTCAAATTGCGGGGATACCTGCCCTGGATCAAACCGCAGGAAGGTATTCATGGGAGGAGTATCAATGATCTTACCTGCATTGAAAATCCCCGATGGATCAAAGATTTGTTTGATCTTGCGGATCAAGGCGAAGTTTATATCCCCAACCATCAACTGGATGAATTCACCCCGAAGCCTTCCGTCTCCATGCTCCCCGCTAAGGGATCCCCTGTATCTCTTTACCAGTTTGGCAGCCTCCAGCGCAATGTCATGGAACAGCTGAACATCCTTCGGATCTTTCAGGTTCAATATGGGTCTTATATGGAGTTCACCCACAGAGATATGGGCATGATATACACATTCAAGGTTATACCGTTTAAGCACCTTGTTGAAGTCTGTAATATAGTCTTCAAGGAGTTCAACATTAACACTGGTATCCTCGATAACTGAGACAGGTCTGCCCTCTCCGGGAATATTCGAAAGCACACCCAATCCTGCTTTTCTGAGAGCCCAGACTTTCGAAATGTCCTCGCCAGTCACCACCGGAAAGTGGTATCCATGACCCTCCTTTCTCATATGGCGCTCCATGGATGCGATCCGCACCCCCAGGCTCTTTTCAGATTCGTCAACTATTTCAACCATAAGAACAGCTCCCGGATCACCCTCCAGAAAAAACCTGTTCTTGCGTTGGGAGATATTCTCTTTTGTGCAGTCAAGGATAGTCTTATCCATGAGCTCCACAGCAGTGGGATTGTGGCTGAGTGCAGTCAGGTTGCCTCTGACGGCTTCCATGACTGATTTGAAATGTATGGGTATCAGCGCCTTATAAGGTGGCGGAACAGGAATCAGATTCAACCTGGCCTCGGTCATAAAAAGCAGGGTACCTTCCGATCCCGATAGCAGCCTGCAAAGATTCAAGTCAGCATATTTTGCATTGTCTCCGAGAAATTGAGGACTGTTTACCAGTTCATCCAGGGCGTAGCCGGTATTCCGTCTCACCACCTTGGGATCGGGAAATTGCTCCTGGATCTCATGCTGGTTACCGGCATCTGACAGGATCTTATGAAGTTCTCTGTATATGTTGCCCTCAAGGGATTCCAGTTCCATCTTCTGCTCCAGGGCTGCATGATTTAGAGAACCAAATTCTGCTACAGATGCATCACTCAGGACAGCCCTGACAGAGAGGGTATGTTCGCGGGTGGTTCCGTGCACAATGGAATGGAGCCCACAACTGTTGTTCCCGATCATCCCACCGATCATGCTTCTGTTGGAGGTGGAGGTTTCAGGGCTGAAGAAAAGTCCTGTGGATCTCAATGCAATATTCAATTCATCCAGAATCACTCCGGGCTGCACCCTTACCCAACGCTCTTTTTCATTGATCTCCAGGATCTCTGTCATGTGACGTGAAACATCCACAATAATCCCGTTGCCCACCACCTGACCGGCCAGGGAAGTTCCAGCAGCACGAGGGATCAGGGTCAAATTGGTCTCCCTGGCAAAACGAACCAGTTCACGGATATCGTTCTCATGGTGAGGGTAAACAACGGCCTGGGGTTTCTCCTTATAATCAGACGCATCCGTTGAATACATGATCAGCCGAACACGATCTGTGTAAACCTCTCCATCCAGCCTGGCACGGAGCGCATTGAAGCGGTCATTCAATGACCCGCTAACCCTCTTTTTCGACCGTATGGTTCCTGCCATAAATAAACCCCTGGAATGATTCACAAATATAGCAGAAACAGGATGACATCTTCTTGCGAAAATCTATACTTTCAAAAATTTTGTCAGCTGATCCTGCCACAAATCCACTGAAAAGTTCACCATTTCTTATCCTCGTAACGGCGGGCAAACTCATAGTAGCAGGCAGGTATCACGAAATTGCCATCCTCAAAGGCTACTTCAACTCATAACTGATGGAATTGAAAAAGATGCTTTACAATATGAAGAAAATCATGGACTACCCATGATCGGACTATCTTTTTTTAATTACCTTTAAATCCAATAAACAGGAAATCTCAAATTACTGATAATCAATGAATTTAATCGATAAAATAAGGCAAAATGCCCGAATGGATTGCCAGCGAATTGTGCTCCCTGAGGGGGACGAGGAGAGAACGGTAATGGCCGCAGATGCAATCATCAGGGAGAAACTGTGTTATCTGACCCTTATCGCCGATCCTGACGAGGTGGAGAAGAAGGTACACCAATATGGGTTGAAAAATATTGAGAAAGCCACCATTGTTCACCCCAAAGATCACCCAAAAAAACAGGAATACACAGAATTGTTATATGAGATCAGGAAATCGAAGGGAATGACCCTGGAGGAGGCCAAAAAGCTTGTGGAAGACCCCCTCTACCTTGGTACCCTGATGATCAAAGCCGGCGATGCAGACGGAGAGGTGGCAGGTGCACGCAATGCCACAGGGGATGTGTTAAGGCCAGCCTTTCAGATTGTGAAGACTTTGCCGGGGATTACTATTGTCTCCGGGGCATTTATCATGATTTTGCAGGATCAATCATTTGGAGAAGATGGCGTAATTGTTTTTGCCGACGGGGCAGTACATCCCGATCCTGACGAGAAACAACTGGCAGAAATTGCTGTAGCTACAGCCGTAACCACCCGTTCCATCCTTGGATTTGAACCCCGGATTGCCATGATGAGCTTCTCCACCAAAGGGAGTGCCCAACATCCAATGATAGATAAAGTGGTAAACGCAACGAAATTGGCCAAAGAGATGGATCCCAGCCTGATCATTGACGGTGAACTGCAAGCCGATGCCGCTTTGATCGAATCCATTGCCAGTAGCAAAGCACCTGACAGCCCCATCCAGGGAAATGCAAACGTGTTAATTTTCCCTGACCTTAATGTGGGTAATGTGGCCTATAAATTGGTGCAACGGCTGGCCAAGGCAGAAGCCATTGGACCCGTGCTGCAAGGAATGGCTGCACCCATCAACGATCTCTCGCGCGGATGCTCAGTAAGTGATATTGTCAACCTGGTTGCCATCACTTCCAATCAGGCAGCTGGACTTAAAAGTCGAAAGTCGAAAGTGTGAAAGAAAAAAAGAAGAAATAGATAAGATGATAATAATCATAACATACTCATTTTCATGATAATATTAGTATTAAATTGCGGGAGTTCCTCCATCAAGTACCAGCTTTTTAAAATGGGTGAAAAGGCTGAAGTAATTGCCAGGGGTCTGGTGGAGCGAATTGGTTTTACCGATGCGGTCATCTCACATATACCCACAGGAAAAGATAAATTTAAAAACATCACCCCCATCATGGACCACACCACAGGGATCAACTTGATCGTTGATGCATTGGTCAGTAAAGACCATGGTGTGATCAAGAAAATTGAGGAGGTCTCAGCCGTGGGTCACCGGGTGGTACAGGGAGGAGAGAAATATATGGAGAGCGTTCTGATCACCAAGGAAGTGATTCAGGACATAGAAGCTTGCATTGACCTGGCCCCTCTTCATAATCCGGCCAACCTGAAAGGGATCATATCCATTGAATCTTTGATACATGGTATTCCCCAGATTGCTGTTTTTGATACTTCCTTTCACCAGAGCATGCCTCCCCATGCATACATGTATGCCATTCCTCGTGAATATTATGAAAAGTACGGGGTAAGGAAATATGGGTTCCACGGGACCAGCCACAAATATGTTTATAAAAAAGCCAGTGAGATCATGGGAAGGGATACCCGGGAGATGAAAGTAGTTTCTTGTCACCTGGGGAATGGAGCATCTGTGACCGCCATTGAACACGGGAGATCCATGGATACCTCAATGGGTTTCACACCGGTGGATGGATTGATTATGGGAACCCGTACGGGTGATATCGATCCAGGTGTTCTGCTATACCTGGCTGACAAGGAACATTTAAGCCTGAAGGGGATTAGCAACATGATCAACAAAAGAAGTGGGATGATGGGAATCTCGGAGATCTCATCGGATATGCGTGACCTGGAGTTAGCCTATTACGAAGGGAATGAGCGGGCTAACCTGGCACTGACCATGTTTGCCTACAGGGTGAAGAAATTCATCGGGGCCTATGCAGCCATCATGAACGGGCTGGATTGTGTCATATTTACAGGGGGTATCGGAGAAAACGATTTCAACATCCGCCGGATGATCGCTCAGAATATGGATTACCTGGGTCTCGATTTCGATGAAACACAGAACCATGGAGTCAAAGGTGAAGATAAAGTTATTTCCAAACCCGATTCAAAAGTTACTGCGTTGGTGGTAAAAACCAACGAGGAGCTGGTCATTGCATCAGATACATATAAGATTCTTGAGAAGTGTTTTTAACGATCTATTTCTTTTTTTAACAGATAAACAAATAACCATATGTTAACCAAACTTTCCCAGTTGAGGGATTTAATTGATAAGGATCATAAACCCAAAAAGCTGATATTGGCAGCATCTGAAGATGCACACTCACTGAATGCTGTCATCTCTGCCGCCGAGCAGAATATCATTCGAGCCATACTTGTAGGAGATAAGGAAAAGACTTCTGGCATGGCTGAGATCCTGAATTTGGATATAAGCAAATACGAGTTTGTGGAAGCAAACAATTCAGTTGAGGCAGTTACCACTTCTGTTAAAATGATGCATGATGGCAGAGCCGATGTTTTGATGAAAGGGAAAGTGGGCACCTCCGATATGCTCAGCTGCGTTTTGAACAAGGATTATGGAATGAGATCCGGGAACTTACTCTCACATTTTGCATATTTCGAGGTGGAGACCTATCACAAACTTATAGCGGTCACCGATGTGGCCATGAACATAGCTCCCAACCTGAAGGAGAAGATTGCGATCCTGAACAATGCTGTCAAGGTATTAAACAACCTGGGCATTGAAATGCCCAAAGTAGCCGTCCTTGGAGCCGTAGAAAAGGTGAATACAGAAATGGAAGCTACCCTGGACGCGGCACTGCTCTCAAAAATGAATCAGCGGGACCAGATCCTTAACTGCATTGTGGATGGCCCCCTGGCCTTTGACAATGCAATCTCAGTTGAAAGTGCCAAACACAAACAGATCAAAAGTGATGTGGCAGGTGATACCGATCTTTTGTTGATGCCCGATATTGAAGTGGGGAATGTACTCTATAAAAGCCTGGTATTCTTTGCCCGTGCCAAGGTAGCCTCCATGATTGTGGGTGCATCCGCACCCATTGTGCTTACCTCACGGTCCGATTCTGAACAGGCAAAATTCGATTCGATTCTCCTGGCAGCAGTAGCGGCCGATAATCATAAGAAAAGCTGAAAACCGAGCTAAAAAGCTGCTTAAAATGGATGCTAACTACATACTTGCGATTAATCCTGGTGCTACATCTACGAAAATAGCGGTATACCATAGCAATAAATTCGTATTCCTGAAAACGATCAGGCACGAAGAGGATGAACTTCAAGCCTTTAAAAAAACTACCGATCAACTGGAATTCAGAATGAACCTGGTATTGACAGAGGTAAAGGAGAACCATGTACCTTTCAATCAGGTAGGATTGATCATTGCCCGTGGAGGTGTGATCCACCCCATTGAATCGGGTGTATACGAAGTGAATGATGCCATGATCAACGATCTTGAAAACGGGATAATGGGTGACCATGCCAGCAACCTGGGAGGACTCATTGCCAATCGACTGATCAACCAATTCCCACAAGCAAAGGCTTATATTGCCGATCCGGTAGTGGTGGATGAACTCCAGGATGTGGCCCGCATCAGCGGTCATCCCCAATTCCAGCGTATCTCCATATTTCATGCCCTGAATCAGAAATCCACCGCACGCACCTATGCCCACTCCAGGGGAATGGAGTATGAGGATCTGAACCTGATTATTGCCCACCTGGGAAGTGGTATTACTATTGGGGCACATAAAAAAGGGCGTGTCATTGATGTGAACAACGGATTGGACGGAGAAGGTCCGTTTGGGCCTGAAAGATCGGGCACCCTGCCTACAGGGGCCCTTGTAAGGTATTGTTTTGAGGGAAATACTTCGGAGAAAGAGGTTGAGAAAATGCTGACTGGTAAAGGAGGCATCTATGCATACCTGGGACATAAAGATGCACACCAGCTGGAAAAGTTAGCGAGAGAAGGAGATCTAAAAGCCAGGTTGATCCAGAATGCTATGGCCTACCAGATAAGCAAAGAGATCGGTGCAATGGCGGCCGTACTGGGCGGCGAAGTTCACGCTATTATCATCACCGGGGGAATTGCTCATAATCCGGACCTGACAGGCTACATCAAAGAGCATGTCGGCTTTATTGCCCCCGTATTTATCTATCCGGGTGAAGACGAAATGCGTGCACTGGCACAAAATGGCTCCATGCTGCTCAGTGGCAAGATCTCACCTCGTGAATACGCTCATGAAAACCTGGTAAAAGGGTTGGATCTTGAAAACCTTGATCACATCAGGGGGTAGCAAGTGAAACAGGTAAAATCTTTCCATTGAAATATCCGGCTCCCTCAAGTGTAAACCATTTCATAAACTGAGCCATCTGAGGTGGATCCAGGGGAGCTTTGTATTCCGGAAATGCTTCAGCCAGCATTTCGGTTTGAACGGCCCCAATGGCCAGCGCATTTACTTTGACACTTTCCTCTTTCAACTCTTCTGCCAGACACTCGGTAAGAGTGCCCAAGGCTGCTTTGGATGCACTATAATAGGACAATCCGCTGAACTTATTACTTCCTTGAAAACCAGCCATGCTGGTGACATTAACCACATGTTTCAGGTGTGATTGGGACATGAATGGAAGGCATATCCTGATCAGCTGCGCAGGAACGAAGAAGTTAACTTCAAACATATTCCTGGCATCCTGAATCTCTACCTGGCTGAAGGCTTTCCGGATGAGCTGTCCGGCATTGTTGATAAGTGCATCAATGGTGCCCGTACAGGCTCTGATCCGGGATTCAAATTCATTTTCCAGATCGGTCAGGTCGGTCAGGTCAAAAGGAATAGAATGGGCAAGGATCTCGCCCGCCTTTCTGTTACAACCATCAACAATTTTTTCAAGTTCAGTCCGGTTCCTCGATACCAGCAGCACCCTGTGACCCGATTCTGTAAATGATTGTGCCAGGGCAGCACCTATGCCCCTGCTGGCACCTGTAAGCAGTATCACCATAACAGAAAAATTAAGAATATAAAAATATATCCTTTTGCCATCAATCAGGTATATTTTTTGCATATAATTGCAAGTTGAAGTTTCTGGACAAGATGAAAAAGATAGTTCTACTTATGGTCTTATTGGTTTTTGCCTGTGCAACAGGGACCTGGGCTCAGTCCGAAATTCCCGACCGAAAAGGTAAACTGTTTCTGGTCCCGGAATTATGGCTCTCTTTTGGAACCAATTCATACATTGAGGTGGCTCCTTTGGTGGGATACCACGTGAATGACCGGCTGTCAGTGGGATTGGGACCACACTATATCTACCAGTCACAGAAAGCTACACCCTATTACCCCGTTTCATACCAGACCCATTCATATGGTTTGAAGGGATTTGCACGATTTGCTCTGATCACCAATGCCGATCAGTTTCTCCCCATAAACCTCTTCAGTGACCTGTTTGTACATATGGAATACGAAGGTATGAGCCTTGAAAAAGCCTATTATTACGCTCCTGCCTACCCCGATGATGGACGCTTTATTTATCAGGGATTCCTGGTGGGAGGTGGATTTTCCCAACGTGTGGGCATGTTCAATTCCGTCTCCTTCACGGTCCTTTGGAACCTGAATGAATCCTCCAGGTCACCCTATTCAAATCCTGTTTTCAGAATCGGCTTTAATACTTATTTCTAATGGAACAGTTAACTACGTTAAGCTCGCCAGCTCTGTTTTCATCCAACGGACTGGTCATCATTGGTTCGCTTATCGTCATCATCTCCTATCTGTTCAACCTCGTGGCAAAACGCTTCAGTATTCCCAGCATTGCGATGTCAATTGCGCTGATTCGTTATAAACACAGAGCAAAGCTTGAGGTGGGGTTAGAAGCGCATGAAGTGGAATTAGAATTGACCGAAACTCCCCCTGAGGAGTTGATCCAAGACAGGCCAGAAGAGTTGCTCTCAGATAGCCCAAATAAACTGGATTCTGAGTAAGTCATATGGGCGTTTGTTTAAATTCTTGTTAAATCTTGCAGCGCTGCAAGCTCTCTCTTTAATAAGAGAGAAATTATTGCTTTCTTTGCATCTTCAAAAAACCGATAAAGATGATTACAGATAAAAACAGGGTGATATCAATTGTATATGAACTACGTTCAGGATCCAAAGATGGAGAAGTTGTTGAATCTCTGAATAGTAGTAATCCACTCACCTTCCTGTTCGGAACTGGTGGTCTTCTTCCTAAATTTGAAGAGAAACTGACCGGACTCTTCTCGGGTGATAATTTTGAGTTTCTGCTAAGATCAGAAGATGCTTATGGTCCTGTGGTTGAAAATGCCATTGTCAATGTACCACAAACTGTTTTCGAAGTTGATGGAAAGCTGGATGAAAATCTGATGAAGGTGGGAAATATGGTTCCCATGATGGATACCGAGGGCAGGCGCCTGAATGGCAAAGTGATGGCTATTGAAGGAGATGCAGTTCAGATGGACTTTAACCATCCCATGGCTGGGAACGATCTTTATTTCAAGGGTGAGGTGACTGATATTCGCACTGCAACTGAAGAGGAATTATCCCACGGACACATTCATGGGAGTGGTAATGGATGTGGATGCGGAAGTGGTGATGGATCATGCAATGACGGATCGTGTGACGATGGATCATGCAGTGACCAGGAAGTCCAGGGCCAGGGCTGCGGATGCGGTTGTTAAAACCAGTTCTGTACCCTAATCAATTGAAAACCGGTCAGCATCTTTCCAGGCTGGAAATTTCTTTCTGAACTCCCTTATTACATCCAGGTCTAAAGTAGAGGTCTGAATTCCTGATTTGCGGTCCATTCTGTAAATCATATTTCCTAAAGGATCATAGGCGCATGTGCCTCCGGCATGATCAACTCCCAGGCCATCCCGCCCCACCCGATTCACCCCTAATACATAAGCCTGATTCTCCATGGCCCTGGCCGGAATCAGTGTCTCCCACACCTGCTGTCGGGGCGCAGGCCAGTTTGCCACATAAAACAGTACGTCATAATCTCCCTGGTTCCTGCTGAATACAGGAAACCTGAGGTCGTAGCAAATCTGAGGCAGGAACCGGAACGATCCCAGGTTAAATATCACCCGCGATTTGCCGGGAGTGAAATTTTCATCCTCCCTTCCCATTCTAAAGAGGTGACGCTTGTCATAATACCCTTCAACTCCTTTATGGGATATCCAGAATAAACGGTTATAAATGTGATCCTTCTCCCGAATGATCACACTTCCAGCTACATAAACCTGCTTCTCTGAGGCAATCTTCTGCATCCAGCTTACTGCTTTACCATCCACCTCCTCGGCATAACGTTCAGACTGCATGGTAAACCCTGTGGAAAAAGTTTCCGGTAACACGATCAGATCTGTTCCTGCAGGTATTTCCTGAAGTATCCCATCCAGCATTTCCAGATTGGCATTCACATCTTCCCAATGCATGTTGGGTTGTACCTGGGATACAGTAATTTGCTCCTTCATCTCTACAATATTACATAATAATTCGTTTACAGTAACTTAACATAAAGTTAATATTAGGTCTATTTAATAACTCTATTTTTGGATCTAAATAACAATTACTTTCCATGGAAGCTTATTATATACTCATCGTTGCTGTTCTTTTCCTTCTTGCCATCTCTGACCTGATTGTGGGTGTCAGCAATGACGCAGTAAATTTTCTCAATTCCGCCATCGGTTCAAAGGCTGCCTCTTTTAAGATCATTCTTGCAATAGCGGCAGTCGGCGTCCTTGTAGGAGCTGTTTTTTCCAACGGGATGATGGAGGTGGCCCGAAAAGGAATTTTTAATC
>JAUVKN010000065.1 GCA_030596245.1 Bacteroidia bacterium
TATATTTTCCAGCACCATTGCACCTTTATCTGGAGGTACAACCTATTATGTCAGGGCATATGCCACCAACCAGGAAGGTACTTCTTATGGGAATGAGGTAAACTTCAGCACGCCGGAACCCCCAACTGTAAATACCGTTAAGGTCAAGAATGTTACCAATGTTTCTGCCCAGGTGGAAGGAGAAGTATCGTCTGATGGAGGTGCAACAGTAACAGCCCGGGGTGTATGCTGGAGTACCATTCCATATCCCACAACCTCGGACAATCTCACAAATGAGGGAGCAGGAACTGGGAGCTTCACAAGTTCAATATCGGGACTGACAGCAAACACCACATACTATGCCAGGACTTATGCAACAAACATAGCTGGAACGGAATACGGAGCAGAAGTCAGTTTCAAAACATTTGCTGCGACAGTTACAGATTATAGCGGCAATGTTTATTATGGCATCCAGATTGGTGACCAGATATGGATGACAAAGAACCTGGCTGCAGGCCATTATGCCAACGGACAAACAATTCCCTTTGTTGAGACCACAGCTGACTGGAACGATAATACTGTTACAAAAAGAGCGTATTGCTGGTATGAGAACGTCACTGCAAACAAAGATACTTATGGTTGCCTATACTCCTGGGCAGGAGCCATGAACGGGGAAGCAACCAGTGATTCCAATCCGAGCGGAGTCCAGGGAGTGTGCCCCGATGGCTGGCACCTGCCAAGCGATTCTGAATGGAAACAACTGGAATTGCACCTGGGAATGAGCCAGGCCGAAGCAGACAGTCAGGGTGGACGTGGAACAGTTGAAGGTGGTAAGTTGAAAGAAGTAGGTTTTGATCACTGGGACAGTCCGAATACCGGTGCCAACAATGAAAGTGGTTTTACTGCGCTACCAGGCGGATTCCGGAGTTACACAGGAGGATATGCAGCACTTGGCTCATCCGCCTTCTTCTGGACAGCCACTGATATTCTCAGTGATGCATCCTGGCCAAGAAGCCTGGACGCCGACGGCTCTGATGTGGGCCGTAATTACACTATGAAGAAATCCGGGATGTCGGTCCGTTGTGTGCAAGATTAGTTGTGCACATTCACCTGTTCCGGTAAGCCCGGAGCTGTTGTCCATCATTTACCAACTTTGCATTATTTCACCAAAGCATTCTAAGCCACTCCAGAGAACTCCACCATAACCATGTCCCGGTTTGGTCCAGGCCCCGGAAAGATATAAATTCTTTATGGGTGTATGGTGCGGTAACCGGTTTTGACCGGAGTTATTTAATGTTTGATCCCATCCATAAATCGCTCCCCGGTAATTACTGGTATAGCGAACATTGGTCAGTGGCGTACCGATCTCTTTAACCTCTATAGCTTCAGACAATCCCGGTAATAAGGTTTTCTCTATACGCTTAATCAGGATATCCGCCATCTGTTCTTTTTCTCTCCTGTAAGCGGCTTTGTTACCTTTGAGATAGTCGGACTCAAACTTCTCCCAGTGGTTGTAGCCTTGAAGTGTCATAATATTAAGAGTATTTTTTCCTTGCGGCGAATAACCCTTATAAATATTATCATAAAGGGTGAGACCAATTCCGCAATTCTCCACATCTGCTTTTTTGGCAGCCTGGTAACTCTCATCCATGTCATATCCGCTCTCATAGAAAATTTCGGAATCTACAATTCCGGATTTTCCAACTAAATCATCTTTCAATCCTAAAAATATTTGAAAACTCGAGAGACTGACACTGAATTTATCCAATTTTGTAAAATAATCATTGAGATATTCCTCTTCGTTCAGCATTTTACGGAAAGTATCGTAAGTATTCGCGTTAGAAATTATAACCTTTCCTGTAAACTCTTCCCCTTTATCAGTTTTTACACCGTAGGCAGTATGTTCTTTCGTTAATATTTTTTTGACTCGTGTTTTAAGCATTACCTTGCCGCCACGTTCTTCAATAAACTGAACCAGGGCATCGCTTATTTTTTGAGATTTTCCTCTGGGATAGTAACCACCGCTGTTAAGATATCCGATTGCCGGCATAGCATAATAATAACTGGAAAGCTGTGAAGGGGGAAGTCCGTAATATCCCCATTGCGATGAAATTATAGCCTTCAATTTCGGGTTCACTATTCTTTCATCAACTACCTCTCCCCAACTCTTAGAATAGCAATTGAACAGATATGGAAATTCAACCGGGAATTGGCTCATATCGACCTTGCCTCTGGCATTTGAAATTTTTGCAATATCCCTGGATATTCCCTTCATATCGTCTATTATTCCTTTGATACCCTCCTGTTCCTCCGGGAAATGGCCGGATAATATGCCTATGTACTCTTTAATATTCCTCTGCGGAACCCGGATATCATAGTCCGGATATATCACCCGGTAAAGATTGGGGTGAGAAAGAAATTCAACATCGGTTATTTCAGGAAAACCCGGAATGATATTATGTATACCATCTCTTTCACTGACTGAAGTAGAGTGCAGGGAAACATCAAAGACAAAACCGCCTGGACGTTTAAAAGTAGTGGCATATCCGCCCGGGCGATTATGCTGTTCCAAAACCAAAGGCTTGAATCCCTGTCTGGCGAATGCCGCAGCACAACTTAGCCCACCAAGCCCTGAGCCAATGATTATTGCATCAAATTGATTTGTTTCCGTATTAGCATTTACTCCCATCGGGAAAGAGGTCCAATCAAGTGCTATCATTGGAATCCCTGCAAGCATGGACTTAATAAAACCCCGCCTCTCATAGTTCTTGTTTGACATGATTTCTCTTTTTTGCTAATACCAGTGTTGGCATCATGATAAATTTATGGAATATTCTCCATTCGTGCATTATTGTTTAAATGAAATGAGGACATTTCTTCAACATAGGTTGTGGAGGTCCTGTGTCCTGAACCTCAGAATAGAAACGCTAGACTGTCAGTACGATATGGATTGGAAATCAAAAATGGTATCCTATTAGGACAACAATATTGTTTTCTCAACATTTGAGTGATTAACTCATTATAGCAGTAGGTTGACTGGCAATTTCCTGTGATGTATGTTCAAATTTGTCAATTGCAAAATGAAAAGTTGTTCATGCAGTTATGATATGCTTTTACATGTAATATCATGGATTTGAACAAATAGATGTCAGAACTCCATTCTCTTTATCAACCGTTTTTTATCTTCATGATACTAAAACCCTGTAGTCATGATATTATCCCGAAAAACCTTCTTGGCTTTTTTGTTCTTTGCCACAACGATTTTAGTCAATTCTCAGGAACTAATCTATACTGTGATAGGTGAGTTTAACAGTAGTTCTTTTTCGCTTGATTCTATAATGGTCGAGAATATTAGTAACGGGACACAGCTTGTTTTTGGAGATCTACCCATTCAAACTGACTATAAGATTAATCTTTCAACAGGGGAGCTAATGGGCCCAACCGGGATCGATATGTACCAGATTGCGAACTATATTTCAGTTATAAGAAATATCTCTGGAAACATTTGCATATCAGTTCGATCAAACATGCTGCAACATGTAAGGGCATTTGTTTATAATATACATGGTCAGATGTTGTGTGAAAGTGGGGAATTGAATATGCGCTCGGGAGACGTAATTGATGTTCACCTTCCGGGAGGAGACATATATATTGTTGAAGTTGCTACTGAATATGGTTCCAAAGCGTTCAAAGCAATAGGATCGTTGTCCAAAGGAGCAATCCAGATTATGAAAAATGGAGATCCTAATAGTGGGGATGGCAGATTGAAGAATACACCCGAATTTAACTACGCGGATTTCAGCTTCCAAGCAGGTGACAGTATTAGAATCTCAGTATTTCGGGATGGATATTACTCCCGGCCAGCTGGATTAAAAATCATCAGTTCAGAATCATTATTATTCAGTTTTGAAATAAGCAATGTAGATATCAATGGGATTAGTGATGTTTATTCAATAGTTAATGATTCATTATTCAGTTCGATAGATTATTCAATTCTTACAGGAGAAGCTTACCTGACCCCCAAAAGTGAAGATAAGAATATTGAGGTAGGTGATATAATTACCATTGATGTTGATACTGCAGGATATTTGCGAAAGGTTGTCAGTATTACAACCCATGATGGTGAAATTATTCTTCAAACTGAACAGGCTACGATGAATGAACTCTTCGTAGAGAAAGCATTCAAGCTTAACACCTCAATGATTGAGCCTTCAACTAGCCTGAAAAGTACAAACACAATGATGGAGATTTCGGAAGCCCTTACTGATGAAGAGGGTTATATCCATCCAGTAGAAGTCATTTATTTCAATTCGGAAGGTGAAACCTACAGGAAAAGTACCGTTAATCTAAAAAGCAGTTCTGACGAAATACGGCAACCTATCATCCATGAGTTTATGGATTTTTCGATGACAGATTTATATGGGGAATCAGGTGATAATATCCATTTCTATATCAGTGAAGGAAACATATCGTTTAATACCGATGCAGTTTTCGAATTTGATTTTACATATGAAGGTGCATTTTCAGAGGATACTAAGGTCAAAAAAGGTGATCTGAATGTATTTGAGTTCTACCTCGAAGCTACATCAGGGATTCTGACCAAAGTAGAGTTGGATATGTCAAATGAATGGAACAAGAAGGAAAAACACAAGCTTTTGCTCAATTTAGCCAGAGCACAGGCTCAGTTTATGGTGCCGCCTGGAATCCCCGTTTGGATTGATTTTGATGTAAATATGTATAGGACTATAGATCTACATGCAGATGCAGATTTTCATGCAGACTGGGGATTTGAGGTTAGTGACACACTAAAAGTAGGTGGTCGCTATACCAGGGAGACAAAAGAACTAACACCTATTAGCGAATTTAACCATCATGATGAGATATATCCTTTGAACTTAGAAGGAGAAATAAATGCCTCTGCCCGTTTGGAGTTGTTTCCCAGGGTTGATATGAAATTGTACAGTATATTCGGCCCATTTGCTGAAATTGTTCCTTATGTTCAAGGTAATTTTAATGGAGCATTGCAGGCTCAGATCACTCCTACAGGAAGTGAAACATTCCTGGCCTTTAATGCTGGGCTGGATCTAGGTTTGGATCTTAGAGTCGGTACTGAATTGGATGTACTCTTCTATGCAAAAGAATTTGGTCCCAAGGTGAGCAACTGCCTCTACAATCCAATTTGGAGATCGCCTTACAATATTGAGCTATTAACTGATTTGCCCGAAGAGGTTGAATTAGGAAGTACGCTTACTCTTGAGTATAAGGTAACTGATAACATAGGACTGCCGGAAAACTTGATTCCTGTCTATATTGAAGGTGACGGAACATTCAACAAGCATATAGTTTTTACTGATCAATCAGGGAACCTCTCAGTGGATTGGACAATTGATGGTAGTGAAGGAGATTTTAGTGTTAGCGCGACAATATTTAACGCAGATAAAACGGTCATTGATGTTGCAACAGCAACCCTCAGTGCTGTGGATGTCATTCTGTTCAACCCCAGTCTAACCTATGGCACCCTGACTGATATTGATGGTAACAACTATAAAACCATTCAGATAGGTAACCAGGTTTGGATGGCTGAGAATCTAAAGACCACTCATTATGCTGATGGTTCAGCAATCCCACTTGTAGAAGATTCTCCAACCTGGGCCGCCTTTGAAGCCGACGATGGAGCCTATTGCTGGTATGACAACAACATTGCAAATAAGAACACCTACGGTGGCTTATATACGTGGGCTGCTGCAATGAAGGTAGATGGTGCAAATCCGATTGATGAACAAGGGGTGTGTCCTAATGGCTGGCACGTGCCTAGCGAGTTAGAATGGCAAGAACTTGAGATGCAACTAGGAATGAGTCAGGCAGAAGCTGGCACATACAACTGGAGGGGTACTGATGAGGGTCTCAAACTAAAGGAAACAGGTCTAAATCATTGGTTAAGCCCTAACGAAGGTGCAACTAATTCAAGTGGTTTCACTGCGCTTCCTGGGGGTTTTCGTCATTACTTTAGCCCATTCCAATCTAAATATGAAGTGGCCACATATTGGACAGCAACTGAATACGATGTTCAGGGCTATGCCTGGCTCCGAACATTAAATTATACTGCTCCAGGCATTTATCGAGGGAGCGACCTTAAACAGAACGGTCTCTCTGTTCGCTGTGTAGAGGATACAGAGGCTGTCGCACCAATTGCTGATTTTACTACTTCGACTTCTGAAATTACAGAAGGAGAATCTGTTCAATTTACTGATCAGTCAACCAATGAACCAACTGAATGGTCCTGGAGTTTTGGAGATGGCGGTACCAGCTCTGAGCAGAATCCTTCTCATATATATGCAACAGCTGGTTTGTATAGTGTAACTCTGTCAGTGACAAATTCAGCGGATTCTGATACGGAGATTAAAACAGATTACATTACCGTTTTAGAGGCTGGGAATGGTATAATTTTCAATCCCGACTTGACTTACGGCACAGTAACTGATATTGATGGAAACGTATATAGAACCATACAGATCGGTGATCAGGTATGGATGGCTGAAAATCTTCGAGCGATAAGATTCAACGATGAAACCATTATTAATCCAATTGTAGCTAACCTTGATTGGGCTAATGCAATAATTCCGGGATATAGCTGGTATGATAATAATGAAACTGAATACAAGAACAAATTCGGAACCTTATATAATTGGTATGTTGTTGAAACAAATAATATTTGCCCTACTGGATGGCATGTCCCTACGGACAACGAATGGATGATTCTTGAATCACTTTTAGGAATGAGTGAATTTTTGTTAGATAATACTGGTTGGAGAGGAGGTGATGTTGCCACGAAACTTAAAGCAATTTCAGGTTGGAACTCAAATGGTAATGGAACGAATGAAAGCGGATATACGGCTCTTCCCGGCGGTATTCGTCTAGGAAATGGAGTCTTTACATATTTTGGAAACGCTGCAGCTTGGTGGACTTCTTCACAGGGAGCAGTTGGAGAAGCCTGGTTTAGGCAAATCTCCTATCAAGATGGAGCGGTAAATAGATTTGATACTGATATTGAAAAAGGTTATTCAATCAGATGCGTGGAGGATTAACGACCCCTATTCGGATACCCACGAAATACGTATATTTGTAAACTACAGAATATCATGCGTATAGAACGTTAGGTTCGACTCCCCGCAGGCATATCACGAGTAGTCGTTTTACTCCATATTTGCGCTATAATTCATTCAGGATCTTTTTGAATTCGTCATACAGCAGGGGAGCTGTTTCGGGGCCAATTGAGTTTTCTTCGCCATAGGGAGCTTCATCATCTTCATACGTGTAGGGTGGTTCCTCATCCCATTGGCTTTTTGGAAGAATGTATCCAAGCTCATCATTGGACAAACCAATCACAAACCGGAATTTTCCAGGCATCAATTCACGCAGTGGTGGATCTTCTATGGGGTCAATGTCATAATCCTGTCCAATGGGTGCTTCAACGCCGCCATTCACCAGTTCAGGATAGATCTCGCCTGGTACACTTAAAAAACTGGCTGGCCCCAGTGTAAATGCTGCGATCTCTGTCCGGATTTTGAACCACCCGGTCATGCCAAAATCAAGAATCCCGAACATTGCAGCCAAACGGAAAGTCAGGTTTTCCAGTGGCAGTTCAATGGTTTTTGCCCTGACCGACAGATTCGCAAGTTGAACCGTGTCAGGATTCTCCATTGCATTGAGGGCAAGCATGGCCAACCTGTCTCCCTGGGCCTTTGCTTTGTCAAAGGAGGCTTCGGTATAGGTAGTATCTATAAATGGATCATCTAGGGGCATGCTGGCACGTGTGGTCATCAATCCACCAATGGCACCATTAATATAGACAGAGATTCCTCCAACTCCTGGTTTAACGAGCGTATCTCCGTCATACACCCCTTTTTCGAGGCCATCCCGAACATAGTGCGGAAAATCAGAACTAATATAGAGGTTATCCGACCAGAGTGTTTCGGGATGATTGGCCCAGGCAACAAGTGTACCCAGGGTAGCGTCTGTTTCTGCATCAATGGCCTGTATCATGCGCAAGCCCGGGTCCATCACAATGGGATCACGGGTATCCATCACCAGCGCTTCTGCCCCGGTCAGATCCTGTGAGAAAAGCAGTTTTGCAGGCCGTAGATTGTCAGCAGCCTGAGAGATGGCAGCAACAACCTGGTTTTTAATAAATTGCATATTATCCTGATTTACGCCACTCTTTAGAGGGCTCTCTCCCCAGATACCAATAAGATCATTGCTTTCATGGGTATGGGTACTGGAAATTATGGCATAATCTATCCCTGCTTGCTCAGGGATCTGTTTTCTGATATCCACCACATCGTCATGCCGAAAGCCAATGGCATCGAGCGAAACAAGGGCCAGCCGGGTTTGGCCATCATCAAAAATAACCACGCGTGCCCATACATCGTCATGCACCCCATTTGCTGCCCGCTGATTGCTAAATCCGGCAATCCAGTATGCATCAAATTTCCCGTTGTTGTTATTGTCATTATAGGTGTCACCCTCCTTCTCCCGAAACTTGGCATCACCATTTACATCGTTCCAGGTATCTACAATCTCGGGCGTAATGGGGAGTGCAGCAAAGCCAACCTTTATGGTTCCTGGTGTATCTAAACCTTTGAGGCTCAGATCCACTTCATAACCGGAATGACGGTCCCTCAAATTCCAGAATATCCACACAGTTAAAAGCAGAACAATCCCTAAAACTGCAGCTCCGATTCTTAATAACCACTTCTTCATTTTTATACTTTTAATGTTGATTTTTAACTTTTATTGGATGGTTTCTTCCTGAGTTCAAAAAATATCAGGAGGGTTGTGTAGGCCAGGAAACCGGCTCCACACCACAGCATGATGGTACTGTATTCGGTATAGATATCATTGTATTCTGTTAGACTGCGGGCTCTTAAATTCAACACTGTGCCGTTTACAAGCAAAAAAACAGTGCTGGTTAATGCCAGTGCCTGCATGGTCCTTAAGCAGACGCTTCCCTTTATTCTGTTTGTCAGCCTGGTTTTGAGAATCGCCAAAAGTACCGGCCAGAGGAACCATGACAGTAGTTGTAATGCGTTCAGTGTCCGAAAATAACTTGCAATAGTGTAGGGAGGACTCAAAAGGACCCTGGATCGGTCAAAAGTATTCCGGTCATTGTAAAGCAGTACTGTGATCCTGGTCATATCTCTCCGGCGCAACACCTGCATGATCGATTCCCTTTTTTGCTCGGGATCCATTTGATGCCAGTCCGGGATCTCCAGGGCATTCCAGACAAAACAGCTGCTTCCATAGCCATGGTAATCTGCAGCTCCATTCATGATCAAACCATTGGACATACATGCTTCAGTGATATTCTTGAATATTCTCCGCTCATAGGTCAGTCCGTCTGCCTGGTTTGCAATCTCAAAACCATCTACCCCCATATCCAGGAAGAAGGGTATGGACTCTCTCTCTCCGTCAAACCAGTGGGCCACAATGACCACCCCATTGTCGTCATGGGTGGAATCAATCACCTGCTGATCGGTTAACCCGCGGGTGATAAAGTTTCTGGTGAGTCCAAGCAGTGTCATATGGTTGCTGCCTGAATACTCCTCTCCAACCATCAACAATGGGGCCTCCGGGAGCATTGACTTCGTCGAGCTTCGCTTCGCTACGGTTCCCTGCTCCTGGGCCTTCACAGCTTCCATCGTTTTCTGATGATGGTTGTGATCGGTGATAAAGAAAGCGTCATATCCGTTTTTCTTATGCCATCTCTGCAACCCTTTTGTGGATATGATTCCATCATGACTGTACTCTGAGTGGCTGTGGGTATTGATCAGGATGGTGTGCTCCTGTTGGTTTACGATTCTATTGGCAGGCAAGGGAATGTAGATAATCAACCACAATAAACCCAGCCAGGTAGCCACTATCAGGGGTGCTGTTTTTAACCAGAAGAGCAAGCCAGCCAGTTTGAGTTCACTCCCTCTCTCTATTTGATCTCTTCCCTCATTTTGGCCTTTTCGGGAGTTATTTTTAAAGAAAAAACGTCCCAGGGTAACCACCAGTGAAAGTGCTAAGATCCAGAGAAGCAGAACGGCAAATTCAAGTGCGGGTTGATCGGCACGGAGATAGAACAACAGGGGGCCGGTAAATGGCTCAAACAGCAGACGCCAGATGGATATGTGTATGCCAAAGCCGGGAACCGGCTCGGAAGTCAGGGCATCAATGATTTGAATGGGCTGGTGAAAAACAACAGAGAGGATTGCCAGGACAGCGAAAAAACCAATAAGTCCGGAATGGGAGATAATTCTTGTTAGAATAGGTTTCATTTCTAGGAGGATGGTTTATAAGAGGATGGTTTATAAAAGGATGATTTCAAGAGTATGATTTCAAGAAGATGATTTCTAAGAGGATGATTAATTGGTCACGGTTCCGGAATTTTCTGTCAGCACCGGATAAGGTACATCATATCCTTTGACCGAATGCCAGATGATGCGGTTGAAAGTGTCTTCATCGATACGGTCCAGTTCATCCAGATTCTGCTCCATCGATTTTATTGCCCAATAGCGGGCATCGCCTGAAAGGCTTATAAGCTCCGGGTTTAATTCATCCAGAGGAATAATATTTGGTCTCGCAGTATAAGGTGAAAGATCCGGTCGCCTGGTGAAGCAATCAAACATTGGCTCCGCTGCAAGGTCAAACTGGTTCAGTGGAGGAATGCCCAGAATATTTTCAATGGTTCGAAACATATTTATCTGTGAATAATTTGTGGAGATCACCTCTCCGCGTATTGTATAGGGACTAATGATCAGACCTACGGTACGGTGCCCGTCCACATGATCAAGTCCTGCCTGGGGATCATCCTCAGTCACGAAGATGCATGTCTCCTCCCAAAATTTACTGTGAGAGATTGCTTCCACAACCTGTCCCAACGCCAGATCATTGTCAGCCACAGCAGCCCTTGGAGTAGGCAGTCCTGGCTTTGTCCCCGATGTATGATCGTTGGGTAAAAGCATAATAATAAAATTTGGAAAGCTGTCAATCTCTTCAAATTCCTTAAGCTCTTTGATGAACTCTGCCGCCCGGTATATATCCGGCACCTTTTCGGGGAAACCAATAAATGTGGGACAAGTATATGGTTCCATCTGAGGCAGATTTGATTTTGCCCGAATTCTGATACTGTTTGTGCCGTTCAGGAAGTCCTGGTAAATATCTGTAAATGTGGAATTTCGAGGCTCGATAACTGCATCAACAAATTCGCCATAGTTGCGATAGGATAAGCCGTGCTGCATTACATTGTCCCAGATAAAACCGGTTGGAGAGTAAGCCAGCGGGTCACCGCCATCGTAAGGATAGCTACGTGGAAAGTCACCAAAGAACTTTTCAATATAATCAGTCACATACGCCTCATCCGTCCATTGATGACCATCTGCACTGAGTATACCACTGCAGTAATAATTATCCATAAGTATAAACTCCTCGGCGAGGGCATGATGATTTGGTGTGACATCCTGTCCAAAGTGAACCAGAGATGAGTCGCCATTCCCCTGCTTCATATCACCAAACACCTGGTCATACGTACGGTTCTCTTTAATGATATAGACCACATGTTTAAAATGAGATTCCTGACCCGGAAACTGAGGAACAGCTACCCGGCGTGCTCCATTATTCTTCTGGACCAGCTGTTTCATCATCATTGCGAAAGAGTTATTCTCTTTCACCACTTCAGTCATTGTAAGGAGCGTAGCCTTATCAGGCAGCGGTATGATGGAGATACTACCCATATGATGATGCGTATTGAAACCGGGCCTGTCAGCCCTTGTATTTCTTGAGCCAATCCCTTTTGTATTGGCTACGAAAAGAAATTTCTCATCCCTGTCCATGGTCACTGCACCCGGGTACCAGCCCGTGGGAATAAATCCGGCTATTTCATTATTATTATCAAGTTGTATGACACAGAGTGCATTATCAGTTCCGTTGGCTACATATAGCTGTTTGCCGTCCTGAGAGATGGCCAGGGCGTTGGGGGCACTGCCAAATGGCAGATCTTTTTCCATTCGAACACCTATTTTATCTAAAACAGCATCGGTTTCTGTGTCTATTATTGAAATCACATCACTGTTGGCACATGCTACATAGAGACGGGATTTGTCGGGGCTCAGCACCATCGCACCGGGATGCAATCCAACTTCTATACTTTTAATTTGCCGCTGAGATTTCAGATCAATGACAGAAACTGAACCACTACTGGCAATGCCAGTGTTGGGGTCGATGACAATTTCGCTGCCTGATGTGGTATAAGTTGGATCGACCGACCCTGGTTGTCTTCCGCCCCAATTGCTTACGTAAGCTTTCTGGGAGGAGAGAAGTATGATTTCGTAAGGCGAAATGCCCACGGGAATTTCTGTGATCGCCCCGCTGGTCAGATCCACCACAGCCAGGGTATTGCTCCGGCTCAGCGGTACATATAGCTTTTCACCGTTATCATTGATTGAAAATCCACCCGGCACAGGATGTCCACCAATTTTGGGTTGCTGAAATTGTATGGGTTCTACCCAATTCAGAATGTTGTTGTGATCTTTTTGCGCAATAAATATTTTATCCCTGGCCTGACTTGCATAGATTAGATTCCCATCTGCGGAGAAAGCCACCCCGTTAAATGATCCGCCGCCTCGGAGAGGGAGCGTTTGCATAATGGTCCGATCCAACACACGTATCAAATCGAGCGAATTTTTATTCAGGACAGCAAGCCATTTCCCATCAGGACTCAGTGCAAGATCTACCGGCCGGCCGGGGAACAGCATTTGAAATCCTGCAGGTCGCAAAAGCTGATTGGTTGGAACGAGTATACTTCCGTCCGGTTGAGGTCCAACGGTGCGTGTGGCATTGTTATCACGCTGTTCTGTATCAACACCGCATTGACTCAATGTCAAAAAAGATAGTGTTAAAACAAGCAGTGTCAGACCGCTGAAATAGCTTATTCTTTTCATAATGAAAGCTTTAGAAAAACTTGTTCTCAATGATTCTGCATATTGCATGATATACCGGCAGGTGATACTCCTGTATATCAGCAGTAGTGGTTGAGGGTACACAGATGATGGTGTCACAGTACTGTTTCATGGCGCCTCCGTGTTGCCCGGTGAGACCGATGACCTTAAGTCCTTTTGCTTTTGCAGTTATGGCAGCATCCACCACATTTTGGGAATTGCCGGAAGTGGTGATGGCAAACAGCACATCACCGCTTTTTCCATAACCTGCAACCTGTTGGGAAAAAACCAAATCTGCATCCATATCATTGGAGATGGCAGTGAACAATGAAGTTTGGGCACAGAGCGATATGGCGGGCAGGGCATTTTGTAAATTCTCTGCTAAATAGCCCCCCCGTTCCGAAGAAGCTGACTGAAGACTTTCTTTGAAATCTTCCGGAAGCGGACGTTTTTTTTCAAAACTTTTCATCAGCTCTCCAACGATATGATCCGCATCGGCACAACTGCCTCCATTCCCACATAATAAAATCTTCCCTCCATTTTCAAAACAATCAATGATGGCCGTGGCGGCTTCGATTATCTCATTCTCGCAACAGCCCAGGGCGGGATAGCGCCTGATCATCTCATCCACTCTGTCTTCTCCAGTCATCACAAATATCTTGTTTTTTGTTAAACAACAAATCAAGCAGCTTATCTCCTTGTGAAAAGTCAGGAATGATCACACTGGCGCCTGATTTTATTAGCCGTGAGCGCTTTTCCACGCTAAGGCCTGATCTCATTACTTCATCACTGGCCACACCCACAGCAATCCCATCGGAATTTACACATTCCCTGATCTCCACTGGTCCGTCTCCAAATACAGCCAGCTCATTTCCCCGGAGATTGTTTTCATTGATGATCCGGTTGATCATCATCTTTTTTGAATACTTCTTGATATCATTTTCAGAACCATAAATCCCTCCATCAAAAAGATCTGCATAGCCCAGTATTTCTGCTTCATTGATCACATCCTGTTTATCAGTACCACTTGCAAGATAAAGTTTTATTCCCCTCTCTTTCAGAGCTTTCAAAAATTCGATGGAGCCGGTCATGGTAAAATCGCCCACGTGTAGTTCTCCGTTTTTGAGTTGTTCAAGCCTGATGGAAACCACCTCCATCAGGGCATCATTATAGATTTTTTTATACCCGAATTTATCCAGGATCTTCTCTTTGGGTACAATACCGGTTTCATCAACCATCTCTACCAGTCCTTCCATCTGAAGAATGGTCTGTATTCCTGTGGAGCTGTCGATGTACTCCAGCACCTTTTGTTTCACCTGCTGAACGATTTTCGGGTCAGCCTTTTCATACTGCTCTCCCAGAATCGCCCGGATCATTACTGGTTCCATCACAGCCTCCCAGCCCTGCCTGATGGTACTGATGGTTCCGTCATGGTCAAAAACGGCATGCTTGATATGGCCCGTTCTGGTGAGCAGTGCAGGGTCAACCAGCTCTATCTCCGAATCCGGAAGAATATTTGCCAGGCTCAGGTTCACTACCAGTTCCGGCTTATGGCTATAGATCGCTACATTGTTCAACTGCAGGATTTCTTCCCCCGATGCTGTTCCGGTGGTGAAAAGTTTCTGTACAGTTACTGCAGCAGCAAGATTGGCAAATGCAGCCGATTCGGCAGGTGAAATACCGGCGGCAAGGCACAGGGTAAGTGCGCTGATGGTGGTATCACCGGCACCCACCGTATCAAGCTTTTCGGATAGCGATATACCGGGGATCTCTGTGATGCCTCCAGCAGCAATGCATACAATTCCACGGTTGCCGCATGTTACGAAAACAGGCTTTTCGTATTGCTGATAGACTGCTGTTCCGTATTTTCGGACTTCTGATATGGAGACATCATCCTGAGGTTTCACATCAAGACCATTGAGTACAGCTATCTCTATCTCATTTACCTTCCGGTGGATATTTTTGAAACTACTGTTGAAATGTCTGGAATCGAGTACCACAATTTTATCATTGAATTTCTCAAAAAGGGTGTTCGTTTTGTCGATAAATTCCCGGTTGGTGATACTACCCGATACCTGCTGATTGAATATGAGGGCGTCATAGTTCATCAGTGCCGATTCGATATGGCCAAGCAATGTTTCATCAGTTTCAGCAGAGCGACTGTTTTTCAACCCAAAATCGATGCGAGGCTCCTCTTTGTCTCCATAATACTTCTTGGTATAGGTGTAGGTTTGGAACTCCTCTTTCTGAATGGTGAATGAGCCTGTATCGGCACCCAGGGCCTGAAGCTGGGAAGAGAGTTCCCGGCCGTAAAT
>JAUVKN010000003.1 GCA_030596245.1 Bacteroidia bacterium
CTATGATTTTAGTATTGACGAATCATTATATACCGGGGAGATCAGGAGGGAAGGAGAATCTTTAATTGATTCAGTGGGTACCGACTTTTACGTATGGAAGGAGAGTGTAATTGTGCAGGGAGAAATTGTAGAACCTTCGGGATCTAAATCTGACTTTGCCTCAGGAGGTGGATATGTTGTTGCCGGCCTGGGTAACTCTTTTGCAGGGAGCTATTCTGTAGAATTCACTTTTCAGAATATATTTCCCGGCAGACATCGGCTGGAATGGGGGGCGAACTATCGTCCATCAGGCATATATACGATATATATCAATGATGACCCCATTGGTGAGTATGATATTTTTAACCTGAGGTCTGCCCTGTTAAGTGTTACAGGGGATATATTCAGCCCAAATAGTGCAGGTTTCAACCGGGTTGATTTTTGGGTTGAAAATTTAACGGAATATGGTGATGTCAGAGTAAAGTTTGAGTATAAAGAGAGTGGATTTTCCACCAACAATGGATTCAATATCGACTATGTTTCACTCTTTCCATCACCATTATAATTTGAATTACTGGTTAAATCAAATGAAAAGAAAAACTTTATATTTTTCATTTATTATTGCACTGGTCTTAGCGGTATCATCGTTATATGCTGAGGATACTTTGTTGGTAAGCGGAGTCATTACCGGAATTGGGAATCATCCTCTGTCCAACGTATCTGTTGCTGTTGAAGGACTCATCTCTGCTCCTGAGATTTCCGATGAAGAGGGAAGATTTTCTATTTCAGTTCCCGGGGAAAATGCGACTTTAATTATAACTCCTCCGGATGGGTATAAGTCCCAAAGCATTTTCCTGGGCAAACGAACAAACATTGCTCTCAGACTCACATCCTCAGATATTCCGGGTAACCGTGACCAAACGAAAAGTATATTCGGTGATGTTGAAAAACGCCAGGTTAATAGTGCAATTTCTCTGTTAAGTTCAGACAAAATATATTTATCTGATCAGCAGACAATCGATAGTCATATTGAAGGAAACATTGCGGGTGCGTGGGGGATTGGTCTTTCCGGAAGACCTGGAAGTGGCTCAGCAATCTTCATACGGGGAGTCCATTCCATGAATGCAAATTCACAACCCCTTTATGTCGTTGACGGACTTCCAATAGAGGAACATGGCATTATGGAATCATTTGCAGACGGATTTTCATTTAATCCTCTCTCAAGCCTGAATCCCGCTGATATTACAGATATGACTGTTATAAAAGATAATGCCAGTACTTCCCTCTACGGCGTCAGGGGATCCAATGGAGTTATTCTTATTGAAACATTGAAACCTACGGAGGTTCAGACTGTAATTGATTTCAGACTCAGGACTGGTTTTAGTTCATCTCCCAGCGAGATCCCACAGTTAAACAGTGATCAGTTCAGGACTTATGCCAAGGAATTACTGATGACCTCCGGAATTCCGGAAGAGAAATATCCCCTGCTTTATCCTGGATTATATGTATCAGAAAGTGATAATAACTACTACAAATACAACAATAATACAAATTGGCAGAGTCTCATATTTCGTGATGCTTTAATGTACGATGTCTATTTCAGAATACTTGGAGGTGATGAAATAGCCAAGTATGGACTTTCAGTGGGTTATCAAAACAATGAAGGCATTATAGAGGCAACAAATTTCGATCGGTTCAGCGTTCGTTTTGTTGGAAGTTTCAATATGGTTAAATGGCTTAAATTCAATGTAAGCTCTAACCTCTCCAGCACAACATCGTCACTAAAGGAGTCTGCAAGAGTAAGCCAAACCAGCCCGGTCTACACAGCACTTCTAAAAAACCCGTTAATGATACCCCATCAATTTGACAGCGACGGCAATCAGCTTGCTGCTATTGAAGAGGTTGATGAATTGGGGGTGAGCAACCCATTGGGTGTCATCGAAGGTTTTTATGCAAACAATAAAAACTACAGGTTTCTAACCACATTTAGAATCGAAGCAGATGTCACAAATAATTTAAAAATAAAAAGCAATATCGGTATTAATTTCAACTCTTTGAGTGAAGAGATATTCATGCCAAATCAAGGGATGGAATTATACTACTATGATGAAGCGTGGAATGCCTCAAAGGCCACAGCAAATTATTTATACTCCCTGACAATTGATAATTTCCTGAATTACAAAACCAGGATAAGCAACTCCCATGTGATTGAAGCCAACGGTGGTATCAGGATAAATACCAATAAATTTCAGTCGGATTGGGGTATTGCTAAAAACTCACACGAAAATGATGAGTATACTACTTTGCAAAGTGGTACTGCAAATATACGGGAGATGGGGGGAACGAATGGAAATTGGAACAGAATGTCGGTGTATGGTAACTTTAAGTATACTTTTCTTGAAAAATACAGTGCTGATCTGAATGTATCTGCTGAAAATTCAACACGGATTGGGCTTAACGCAGATAATGTCCTTCCCATATCCGATTTCCCTTTTGGCGTTTTTTATGGTGCCGGCCTCTCCTGGAGAATCTCTAATGAATCATTTCTTGATCATATCAATTGGATAGATGACCTGAAACTAAGGTTCAGCTATGGTAAAAGTGGCAATGATGATATTGGTAATTATAATGCTTTTAACTATTTCTATCTGGTGCATTACAGGACTACAACAGGTTTGGTCCCGGGCCCCATGACAGATGAATCACTCACCTTTGAGGAGCACCTACATATGAATAGCGGATTGGATTTTACCACCTGGGGAAATAGATTTACTGCATCAATTGATCTTTTCAAAAACAGAACAAAAAACCTGTTGATTTATGAAAAGCAGGAATATTACCTTGGCCATCTGTTCCTCCCTGTGAATGATGGTGAAATAGAGAATAGTGGATGGGATCTTGATCTCTTCAGCAGAGTTATTCAGAAGCATAAATTTTCCCTGGATATAGGATTCAACATCTCACATTTTTCAAACAGGGTACTGCAATTGGGAGCGCAAGAGCTCATCACTCCATTTATTGGTGGTGAATATATTACAAGAGTTGATGAAAATATGCTTAACTTCTATGGATACAGATATCTTGGAGTTTTTGCAACTGCATCAGATGCGAGTGATGCAAACCTGGTAAACAGAGATGGTATTGTATTTGGTGCCGGCGATGCAATCTACGAAGATATTTCAGGTCCGTTGGGTGAAATGGATGGTGTGATTGATGACTATGATAAAACAATCATCGGATCACCATTGCCTGAATTTTATGGAGGATTATCGACCCATGTAAAATATGATAAATGGCATCTTAACATCCTGTTTCAGGGAGTTTATGGTAATGAGGTGTTCAATTATATGAGGTCGGTAAATGAAGGTATGAGCGACCTTGTAAATCAGAGTAGTGCAGTTTTTAACCGATGGCAATATGAGGGACAGGAGACCAATGTGCCCAGGTCATTATGGTCTGATCCGGTGGGTAATTCATCCTTCTCTTCAAGGTGGATAGAAGATGGTTCCTATCTCAGACTGAAAAATATTTCGCTGAGTTATAAAATTCCTGGTCATTTTCTCGTTTTCCGTAATGCAGAATTCTATGTTACAGGAACAAACCTGGTTACTTTTTCAGGATACCTGGGCTATGATCCCGAATTTGCAATCTCTTATCAAACGATGGAGCAGGGAATAGATTATGGTATGTCGCCGCATACCAGGACATATATGATTGGTGTGAAACTCGGATTATAAATAATCTTGGAATGAGGAAGTTACAGTTGTTTTTACTGGTTGTTTTTGCTGTTAGTTTAGCTTCTTGTGAGGAATTTTTTAATCCGGAGCAGGATCTGATCATAAAACAGGATGACCTGTATAAAAACTGGAATGAATATCGCTCAGTGGAGATGGGATTGTATGCATTGCAACAAAAACTTGTTGAACAGATTGTAATTCTGGGGGAGCTGCGTGGTGACCTGATGGAAGTAACATCTTTTGCTGACAGGGAGCTGGTTGATATATATAATTTTAATGTTTCAACACAGAACAAATATACCTCGCCAAATGGTTTCTATGAATTAATTGCTGCATGCAATAATCTTGCCCGAAAACTGGAACATGATCATCCTGAAGTGCTTGAATCGATAGCAGGAATTACCTCTTATGACCGGCTCTATGGAGAGGTATTGTGCATGAGAGCCTGGGCCTATTTCAGTGCAGTTAAAATTTATGGCAGGATACCGTATATCTGGCCCTCTCTCACATCCACTCAGGAGATCACAGATTACCTCAATTCACCCCAGACCTTTTATGATGTTGAAGATATCATATATAATAAGGATGGTCATAACAATGATACTATTTCAACTGACACCATTGTCCTTCATAAGATCCATCTGGATATGGGGATGGTCATTGACACATTTACCGCGCAATTACCTGAAAGAATCAAAGCGGTTGGAGTTATTCATAATCTTGAAAATGAAGATGCGAGTTGGGATATTACCATCTGGAATCAGAATGCCTATCGATGCTTAATGGGTGAAATGCACCTTTTTAATTCCAATCTTTCAGCAGCTTATGGCTATTTTTATCCTATTCTCTTCAACTTCGATTCGGAAACTTCAAGTATTCAATTTGGGCTTGATAATAAATTTGCAAATAACAACTGGAGCAATATCTATACTGGATTAGAACCATATGAGCATATCCTTTCACTGGAATTTAACAAATCTTTTCAGCAACAAAATGATCTGCAGAAACTGTTTTCAGCAGTGGCTCCCAACCTGTATATGTTAAAACCAACAAAATTTGCAGTCGAAAATTGGGAGACAATCTGGCGTGAAACAGACATCGTCAAAAATGTGACCGATCCCGAACTAACTTATATGCTGGAATTAGGCATCCCGGGTGATTTTTACAGGGGATATGGAGTCTCCTACAGCTATATCTGGGGAGGGCAACCACTTAGCAGGGAAGAGGTAGAGTTAATGCTGACATATAAACGCCTGGGGAATTACCGGGATATGGAGAATCTCATGGATGGAGTTGATACCGTAGTGTATAAGTATACTATTGACAAAGAGGTATTCGATCATGATGCAAATTATAATATTTACAGGGCTGGGGGAATTCACCTTTATGTAGCTGAAATTTATGCCTATTGGTTACATGATCAGTACAATTCGGGTTTATATAATACCAATCTTAACATGGGACTGAACATTCTGAACACTGGCAGTTACAGAAATCCACCAGATATATCTCAATTAGGGGTAAGAGGGAGAGTTGGATTTGGTTCAGGAGATGATAAAATATATATTGAAAATCATATATACACACACGATCCCTATACCAATGAATTAATCGGATACCTTGACTACAGCAATAATTTACCTGCAAAACAGGCCTATCTGGAGGACCAGATTCTCACTGAGAGAGCAAGAGAACTTGCTTTCGAGGGAAATCGCTTCTATGACCTTATGAGGGTGGCGAAAAGACGGGGTGATAATTCATATCTTGCCGATAAGGTTGCTGCCAAATTCACCGGAGCCAAAGCCGAGCAGATCCGTGCATACCTGATGGTTGAAGAGAACTGGTATATTCCGCTGGATTGATTGGTGCTAATTTGATTGCTTGCTATAGGAAAAATTATCAACATCCCGATCCCTGTAGATTTACAGTTTCGATATTGATATTTCACTATATTTACAGGAGATAATGGCAACAAAGAACTGGTTCACACCCCGCACACTCCTGGTCCTGGCCGGCATCATTCTTCTTGGATTGATGGTGTGGCGTTTTTCCAGCATTGTGGCCTATATCCTCATAGCTTCAGTTCTATCACTCATTGCCCGGCCGCTGGTGAGTTTGATGGGAAGGATCAAAATCGGCAAGTGGAAGATCCCCGCTTCCATCAGGGCCCTGGTGACGCTGGTTGTCATCTGGACCGTTCTCTTCAGTTTTTTCAGGCTTTTCATTCCGCTCATAGCCAACGAGGCACAGGAGTTATCCAATGTGGATACAGCACTGGTGGTTGAAGAGTTTGAAGAACCTATTCAATATCTTGAATTGTGGTTCAGTAAGCTGAACCTGGGTGATGATGCAACTCTATCCTTAAGGGAAGAGCTGCAACAACAGATTGCATCTATACTGAATATCAAGGTTATTACCGACCTTGTGGCCACCATTGCTTCCATTCTGGGCAATGTGGCCTGGGCCATTTTTGCCATCTCTTTTATCACCTTTTTCCTGCTCAGGGAGGAGAAGTTGATCACAGAGTATATAGTTACTGTGTTCCCCAAAGACAAGGAGAAAGCGTTCCGTCATGCACTGGATTCTGTGAAACACCTGCTTCGACGTTATTTTGTGGGGATCCTCTTACAGATGACCGGGATCCTTACACTGGTTACACTGGGAATGACCCTTGTGGGGGTCGGTTTCAAACATGGACTGGTGATCGGTTTGCTGGCAGCGGTACTAAATATTATTCCATATGTGGGCCCCTGGATAGGAGCCTCTTTGGGGATTATTCTGGGTGTGGCCACCCACCTTCACCTGGATTTTTCCACAGAATTGGTGCCCCTGATGGGTTATATGCTTTTGGTATTTGTCATTACACAACTAACCGACAATACCGTGTTTCAACCGGTCATTTTCGGAACCAGTGTGTATGCCCATCCCATTGAGATTTTCATCGTGATCATGATGGCCGGAAGTCTGGCTGGAATTGTGGGAATGATTCTGGCCATTCCCACATATACTGTGATCAGGGTATTCGCAAAAGAATTTTTTAATAACTTTAGGGTGGTCCAGAAGCTGACCGAAAAGATATGACCATTAAGAGATCCATCGCCTTTATTTGTTGTTGTTGCCTCCTGGTACCTGTGATATTCGGACAGGACCGGGATCAGTCAGCCGACACCATCCGCCTTTCGGCCAAACAACTCCAGATGATTGAATCCCTGGCATCGGACAGTGTGGATAGTGAACTTGATGTTCCAAATGTCTTTACGCCCAATGGTGATCAGGTGAATGATTATTTCGAAGTGACCACCGACGGAGTTACAGTGTATGATTTCACCGTGTTCACTCGAACCGGAACCCGGATCTATCATTCTCTCTCTCCCAGGATCTTCTGGGATGGGAGAAGCATCGGAGGAAAAGAGTTGCCCGAAGGGATATACTATTATGTAATTGAGGAAGAAGGAGGATCGGAACCATTTAATAGTGCCGGGTTTATGCACCTTTATCGGTAGACCCGGGTCTCCATGCCATCTTCTTAACAAACCATCCAAAAAAGAGAGTACTGAAGAACGTGAAGGATCCATAGACCACGGGAACCAAGGCCATGGCGTGACTTTCAAGCAGGGTAACCGCAACAACAATAGCAAGTCCTGAATTTTGAAGTCCCACTTCAATGGCGATGGTATACTGATTCTTTACACCAAGCCTTAAAGACCTGGCCACCAATAAACCTGCCCCCATTGCTGTGAAATTTAGTAAAAGAGCATAGGGGAAGATTGATATAAAATCGCGCCGGGTGGCCGATTCAGCATCCTGGTCGATAAATATAACTCCTGCAAAAATAACCAGTAATAACAGGGGCATGATGATCCTGAGTGGCCGCTCCAGTCGCTCTGCAAAACCGGGACTCCATTTCCGAATACGGGTACCTGCGAAGGCAGGCAAGATGGTGATCAGAAATACTTTTATAATGGTTTCGCTCACATTCAGATGGATGGAACTGCCCTGGTGAATAAAAGCTTCCAGAGAAAAGGTTACCACCAAAGGGATGGTTATCAGGGTAATCAGGCTGTTAAGTGCAGTCATGGAAATGGAGAGTGCCACATTTCCTCTGAGCAGGTATGTAATCAGGTTTGAGGTAGCTCCGCCCGGACAGGCGGCAACGATCATCAGGCCGACTTTGAACAGTGGATCGATATGAATAGACCGTGCAATGAGGAAGGCGATGAGTGGAAGCAGAATCATCTGGCAACAGAGGCCGATAATGACAGCTTTTGGATGGATGAAAATATTTCTGAAGTCTCGATCGGTCAGAGACAGCCCCATCCCCAGGGTGATAATGGCGAGGGTAACCGGGAGAAAATATTCAGCGAAGAGGGAATGCACGCAATGAAGTTAGAATAAATTATTTAAACCGATTACAAATAACATTTATCTGGTATAATATTTTTCCCGGATCAAACATGTATTGTTATTTTACGTCCTTAAACCTAGATCCGATAGATGAAAATATACCGTCACTTTCATGCCCTGAGTTTTGACATTGTCCTGGGTGCACTGGCATCCTCCAGCCTTGCTGCAAGGATGTTCAAAGCCAATCCCGGATGGGCCTGGTGGGTGACACTGGGATTGACAGTATGGCTGCTCTATATGGGCGATCATGTGGTGGATGCCTGGAAACACCGAAAAATCAGCAAACGAGAATTACACCGGTATATTTTTGGGAACCGCAAAACTGTGCTTTGGGCCATGGGAGTGATTGGTATTGTTGACATGTCGTTGATCTTTAATTTTCTTGACAATGTCCTGTTGAAGTATGCATTGATCCTGGCCGGAGTGGTGTTGCTCTTTTACGCCATGCGGCATCTTCTCAGGAAAAACAGGGCATTCTTCATTCCAGGTGAAGCCTTTGTATTATTGCTATACATGGCCGGAACCTGGCTGGGCCCTTTTGTCTCCCGCGGAGGGGAGCTCCAGACACCGGATGCCCTTATCGCAATCATGTTTGCAGGCGTCTTGTTGATGAATCTGGGGGTCATTTCTCTATATGATATCAAGCTTGATTCCAGATTGGGAATCGCATCACTGGCACATACCCTGGGCCGGAAATCCATCAGGAACCTTTTGATGACCACTGGAATGGTGATCTACCTCCTTATGATTTTACAGTTCCTTGTCTTTGGATTGAACAGCTATTCCCAGTTTGCACTGATCATTTCAGGAATGGCCACCATATTGCTCCTGGTGCTGTTCCTGCCTTCGTTCTTCAGAAAGAATGATTACTACAGATGGACTGCCGATGCGGTCCTCTACATGGGCTTTCTCTCCCTGCTCGTCAATCTCTAAACTATCGACATCGACATGATATTCATCTTAGAAGCCTATAATTAGTTACGCAGTAAGGAATTTAAGCGACAAGTGAAAATCATGGAGATAGTTTAGAGTAACATCCACAAAAAAACAAATTATTTAAAACAATAAAAACAGATATATTTGAGGAGCGTTATTTTATATTTCTTAATTTGATTGTTGATTTTACAGCCTTATGTTCAAGAAGGTATTCAGGTTTTATTATGAAGGTTTCAGGAGCATGACCTGGGGCAGAAAGTTGTGGGGGATCATCCTGATCAAACTGTTTATCATGTTTGCCATTCTCAGACTCTTCTTTTTTCCTGATATTCTGCAGAGGGAATTCAACAGTGATGAGGAACGCAGTAACCACGTTTTAGAACAATTAACCAATCCAAAATAATATGCTTGATTCAATTGACATGTCACTTGTTGACTGGTCGAGAGGGCAGTTTGCCCTTACTGCAATGTTTCACTGGCTTTTTGTGCCACTAACCCTTGGATTGTCCTTTATTGTGGCCTTTATGCATACCATCTATGTGAGGACAGGTAATGAGGAGTGGAAACGGATCACGAAATTTTGGATGAAACTATTTGGGATCAACTTTGCTATCGGGGTCTCCACCGGTATTATCCTGGAGTTCGAGTTTGGGACCAACTGGTCCAACTACTCCTGGTTTGTGGGTGATATCTTTGGCGCACCTTTGGCGATAGAAGGAATCCTGGCATTTTTCCTGGAATCCACCTTTATAGCCATCATGTTCTTCGGGTGGAACAAAGTAAGCAAGCGGTTCCATCTTACTGCGACGTGGCTCACGGCCTTCGGTGCCAGCCTGTCAGCTATCTGGATATTGGTAGCCAATGCCTGGATGCAGAAACCGGTGGGCACTGCTTTCAATCCGGAGACAGCGAGAAATGAAATGACCAACTTTTGGGATATCCTTTTCTCCGACATGGCGGTCAATAAATTCCTGCACACAATTACCTCCAGTTTCCTGCTGGCCTCCATCTTTGTAATTGGAGTAAGCGCCTGGTTCCTGTTGAGGAAACGGGAAGTACTGTTTGCAAAAAGGAGTACCATTGTGGCTTCAGTTTTCGGAGTAATCGCAGGAATTGCCACCATTTTCACTGGAGATACCTCGGCACGGATCGTTGCCAGGGAGCAGCCTATGAAATTTGCGGCCATGGAAGCCCTTTATGACGGACAGACCCATGCTCCGCTTGTGGCCATTGGGGCCATGAGAACCGATACAGCGGGGCTCCCCATTCCGCGTGAGGAATTCATTTTCAAATTTGAGATTCCCAATGCACTCTCCTATATGGTATTCCTTACTCCCAGTGGTTTTATTCCCGGGATTATTGACCTGGTATACGGAAACGAGGAGCGGGGGATTATGTCATACGAGGAGAAAATTGAACGGGGAGCTGTGGCCATTCAGACCCTGAAAGAGTTGAAACGTGCAAAGGAGAGGGGCGATGAAGCCACTTACACGGCTTTGCGTGAGAAATTCGATGATCCTCAGTGGCTGGAGGAGTATTACCAGCACTTTGGCTACGGTTATTACAAGGGGCGCGAACTCAAAGAGCTGATTCCCAATGTAAAGATGAGTTTTTACTCCTTCCATATCATGGTCATCCTTGGGACACATTTTCTGATCTTCTCGATCATCGCTCTCTGGCTGAGTCTGAAAAACCGCTGGGGCAATCACAAGTGGCTATTGTGGGTGGCCATCCTTACCCTCCCAATGCCCTGGATTGCCACGGAGGCCGGCTGGCTAGTGACTGAAATGGGCCGGCAACCCTGGGTAGTGTATGAACTAATGCCAAACATAACGGCTGTTACACGCCTTACACCCGGAGCAGTCCAGCTTACTTTCTGGATTTTCCTGGCCACATTCACGGTGCTGTTTATCGCAGAGATTAAAATAATGATTACACAAATCAAAAAAGGAGCTGGAGGAAAATAGCCATGTTCGGAAACCTATCACATTTAGAGCTACAACAGTACTGGTATGTCATCGTATCCCTTCTGGGCTCCATACTGGTATTCCTGTTCTTTGTACAGGGGGGACAAACCTTCATATTCCGAATCGGGAAATCCGATTCGGAGAGAACCATCATTGTAAATACACTGGGGAGAAAATGGGAATTTACATTTACCACCCTGGTCACTTTTGGAGGGGCGTTTTTTGCTTCCTTTCCACTATTCTATGCCACCAGCTTTGGTGGAGCCTACTGGGTCTGGATGATTATTCTTTTTGCATTTGTCATCCAGGCGGTCTCTTATGAATTCAGGACCAAGGCAAGCAACTTCCTGGGACAGAGAACCTATGAATGGTTTCTATTCATCAATGGATTGCTGGGGACCATTTTGGTGGGTATAGCAGTGGCCACTTTTTTCTCGGGTTCGCAATTTTCACTGAACGAGATGTACAATGTCTCATGGGCCAACCGGGCACGTGGACTGGAGGCTGCCCTGAGTATTTTTAACCTCTCACTGGGATTCACCGTTTTCTTTCTGGCAAGGGTACTGGGGCTCCTGTACTTTATGAATACCATTGACAATGAGAATATTATCACCCGTTCAAAAAAGCAGTTGCTTTACAATGCAATTCCTTTCGTTCTCTTCTTCCTCATCTTTACTGTCTGGCTCATGCTGAGGGAAGGTTTTGCGGTCAATCCCGGGACCGGCGAAGTCTTTATGGAACCTTACAAATACCTGCATAATATACTTGCCATGCCGACGGTGCTGGTGATGTTCCTGGTGGGTGTTACAGGTGTACTGGGAGGAATCGCCCTTTCCTTATTGAAGGATACCAGCAATGGCATTTGGTTTACTGGTCCGGGTACCATCCTGGTGGTGTTTTCGCTATTTATGCTTGCCGGATTCAACAACACCGCTTTTTACCCATCGACCCATGATCTGCAGAGTTCACTGACCATTCAGAACGCCTCTTCCAGTCACTATACACTGGTGGCCTTGAGTTGGGTATCCCTCTTTATTCCTTTTGTGCTGGCTTACATCATTATTGCCTGGAGGGCACTCAATAAGAAAAAGATTGATGAAAAGGAGATGCAGGAAGAACACCATGTTTACTAACCCATTAACCCATTAACCCATTAACCTTTCACCATGTATATAGGAGCAATTATAGGATACCTCTCCTGGCCATTTATAATCCTGGTCAGCTACCTGGCTGTTCGCCGGGCAATAAAATATTTTGAAAAGCGGGCAGCTGCTGATGGGAATAAAGAGGAGTGAGGCATCAAGTGATCATTTGACATAAAACAGTGCACATGAAAAAACATCTCCCCAATCTCCTGACCCTGATGAACCTGGCTTGTGGTACCGTTGCCATTGTCTTCACCATAGAAGGTCAATGGCAGTGGGCTGTATACCTTGTGCTGGCAGCTTCGCTGTTTGATTTTCTGGATGGATTCGCGGCTCGAATGCTGAAAGCATCCAGTGAAACAGGTAAGCAACTCGATTCACTGGCCGATATGGTCACCTTTGGTGTCCTGCCAGGAGTATTCATCTACACCATCTTCAAGACCCTCTTCCTGAATCAGGTTGAAGGCAGCATTTCGCTCCATCAAACCCTCCAGTGGATCATGTTTGGTTCGGTACTGGTTGTACCGGCTTTTTCAGCCATCCGGTTGGCACGGTTCAATGTGAGGGAACCGGAAGGTCCTTTTTTTCAGGGCTTGCCTACCCCGGCCCATGCACTTTTCTGGACAGGTCTGTTCTGGCAGTTCATGCAGGACGGATTACTTTTCGGAACAGTGCTGAACATATTTTTTATATGGGCCATCATGCTTATCATGGCATTCCATATGATTCTGCCGATACCCATGTACACTCTCAAATTTGAACACTTCCGGCTCAGGGGTAACCTGATCCGGTACATCCTCATCGTTGTATCGGTACCTCTCCTTCTGTTTACCGGGTTATCAGGATTGTCGCTGGTGATTCTAACCTATATTTTGCTTTCCCTGATGAACCTTTTGCTCCAGTCACGGGTTTCCAGATAGAGGAGCATTGCTCAGAACCCATAATCTTACGTTGATGACTTTTGAAAACAAAACTTTTGCCGAAAGGCTGAGCGAATTCAATTCGGGATATTGCAAGGAGGTGCCTTCTGTGGTGCAGACCCATGATTTCGTGGACAACCTGGTCGAAACCCTCTTTCCCATCAAACGAAACTGTTTGGTGGAGGTGGGTGGGATCGCTATTGAAATGGACCGTTGTGCCATCAAGCTGAGGGAGTTACTCTACTCCATCAGGGAATCCATCAAAATAACACCCGAGGAGGTGGTGGAGGCATTTTTTTCCCGGGTTCCGGAAGCTTTTGAGCAGCTTGTAAGTGATGCAGAGGCCATCAGCCGGTTCGATCCGGCCTCTACCTGTGTGGAGGAGATCATCCTCTGCTATCCTGGGTTTTATTGCATGTCGGTCTATCGCATGGCGCACATCCTCCATGAGTTGAGGGTGCCGATTCTTCCCCGGGTCATGACCGAATATGCCCATGAGAAAACGGGGATCGATATTCATCCGGGGGCCAGGATCGAGTCGCCATTCTTCATCGACCACGGAACCGGGATTGTAATCGGGGAGACCGCCGAAATAGGGAAGCATGTGAAACTTTATCAGGGAGTCACCCTGGGTGCCATCAACGTTGAGAAGTCGTTGGCCCACACCAAGCGGCATCCCACCATCGAGGACCATGTAGTAATCTATGCAGGGAGCACGATCCTGGGAGGCAATACAGTGATTGGTCACCATACGGTTGTGGGCGGCAACACCTGGATTACAGAAAGCATCATACCCTATTCAGTGGTATACCGCAATCACCGGGTGGTTGTGAAGAATAGCAAGGAGTTCGATGCACCAAATGATTTTGTTATATAGGAAAAAAACCAGTAGATCATGAAATACGAAAACATACTGGAAGCTATCGGCAACACTCCACATCTGAAATTGAACAAACTGTTTCCGGGAGCAGAGAATGTGTGGGTGAAGCTGGAAAGGAACAATCCTGGTGGGAGCATCAAGGACCGGGTCGCCCATGCCATGGTGAGGGATGCCGAAGAACAGGGCCTGTTAAAACCAGGATCAACCATCATCGAGCCTACCTCGGGGAACACCGGGATCGGATTGGCCATGGTTGCAGCAGTCAAAGGGTACAGGATTATCCTTGTAATGCCGGAATCCATGTCGGTGGAACGCAGGAACATCCTGAAGGCGTATGGAGCGGAGATTGTACTAACACCCAGAGAGCGCGGCATGAAAGGCTCCATGCAGAAGGCTGAAGAGCTGGCCATTGAGTTGGACAATGTCTGGATCCCCTCCCAGTTTGACAATCCTTCCAACCCTTCCATTCATGAGGTCACTACTGCTCAGGAGATCCTGGACGATTTCCCCGGAGGAGTTGATTACCTGGTCACCGGAGTTGGTACCGGGGGACACATTTCCGGGGTGGCAAAACTCCTGAAGCAGAAGATGCCTGGAATTCAGGTGTTTGCTGTGGAGCCTGCCGAATCATCGGTGATCAGCGGAGGGGAGCCGGGTCCTCATGGGATCATGGGCATCGGTGCCGGATTTATCCCCGGTAACCTTGACCAGTCCCTGCTGGATGGTCTCTTACCCGTTGAGAAAACTGCGGCCTTTGACTTTACCAGGAGGGCAGCAAAAGAGGAGGGTTTGTTCGTTGGGATCTCATCAGGGGCCTCACTTGCGGCAGTGGCCCAGTTATTGGAGCGTGTGGATAAAAATTCCACCATTCTTACATTTAATTACGATACCGGAGAAAGATATCTATCAGTGAATGATCTCTTTTAAGAGGTTTTTGTATTTTTAAGCGGAATTAAGCCCCTTTCAATGATGTTGACACCTTTGAAGATTGCCGTTGATTTTGACGGTACCATTGTCGAGCATAGGTATCCTGAGATTGGAAAAGAGATCCTTTTCGCTTTTGACACCCTGAAAGCGCTTCAGAAACAAAAGCACCAGCTCATCTTATGGACCTACCGCTCAGGAAGAGAACTGGATGAAGCTGTGGAGTATTGTCGCGAGAATGGTATCGAATTCTATGCCATCAACAACAGCTATCCCGAGGAGGAGTTTGACGAAGATTTTTCAAGCAGGAAAATTGAGGCGGACATATTTATCGATGACAGGAACATCGGTGGATTACCCAGCTGGGGGGAGATATACCAGATGATCAACCCACATGAAAATCCCAATTTGGAGGATGAACTGAAATCCATATCAGGAAAAAAACGTTCGCTGTTTAAAAAATGGGCAGGGCGATAAACCAGTATCCATGAGGAAGATATACCTACTCACCATAACCCTCCTTCTTCTAATTACGGTCTCCTGTGGCCCAAAAAATGGAGTCACTGAAAGAAGCAGTGCAAAAATGCCTAAACCCTCCAGGATCTCGAGTCTGACCGAACCAGCCAGACCACTGACCATCCCTGTGGGAGAGGAGGTGAATGTTCAGCTCTCCACTCCCGATACCATCTCTGTGGATTCGGTCCAGCTTTTCCTGGGGGGGGAGCTAAAGATTACCTTTTCAGCCAAACCTGGTGAAGTGACAGGGGGAGATCTTGAATTTTCAGTCTCCACAGAAGGTGAAACAACCGGGAAACAAGGACTCCGTGTAAGGGTGTTTTTTCCCGGCGGAAATAGTGAGAACCATAGTCAGCAAATCACCCTGCTCTCCGACCTGGTCCCTGTAAATTACAGTTACAGGATTGTGAATGAATATGCACACGACCCTGAAGCCTACACCCAGGGTTTGCAATACGATGATGGATGGCTCTATGAAGGGACCGGCAATTACGGAACTTCTTCCATAAGAAGGGTGGATCTGGAAACCGGTGAAGTGTCCAAGATTCGCAATCTGGATCAATCGCTTTTTGGGGAAGGCATGACTGTTTTCGGGGAAAGGATCTACCAGGTAACCTACAAGTCACAGGTGGGATTCATCTACGATAAATCGACCTTCGAAGAGATCCAGAAGGTCTATTATCAGAATCGGGAAGGGTGGGGACTCACCCACAACGGGGAGGAGTTGATCATGAGTGACGGTACACACATTATCTATTTTCTGGATCCGGAAATGTTTACCATCAACCGTCAGATTGAGGTCTATCATAACGAAGTTCCGGCCCAGAGCCTGAATGAACTGGAATACATCAATGGCAGAATCTGGGCAAATCGCTACTATACCGATGAAATTGTGATTATCGACCCGGAAACCGGGAAGGTTGAAGGACGAATTAACCTGAAAGGGATTCTCAAGAGATCCGACCGGAAGTCAACCACCGATGTATTGAATGGTATCGCATGGGACGCTGAAAGGGAGAGGATTTTTGTTACAGGCAAGTTCTGGCCCAAGCTGTTTGAGATTAAAACAGATGCCCTATAGCCCAACAATCGCCCTATAGCCCAACAATCGCTCTATAGCACAACAATCGCTCTATAGCCCAGCAGTCGCCCTTTAGACCTGAAAAACTCTTCAATTAGGCCGATAAACCATCCGAAATTTAAGCCGATAACTCGCCTGAAATTATGTCGATAATTCGCTCTATAGCCCAACAGTCGCTCTATAGCCCAGCAATCGCTCTATAGCCCAGCAGTCGCCCTTTAGACCTGAAAAACTCTTCGATTAGGCCGATAATTCGCTCTATAGCCCAACATCGCTCTATAGCCCAACATCGCTCTATAGCCCAGCAGTCGCCCTTTAGACCTGAAAAACTCTTCAATTAGGCCGATAACTCGCCCAAAATTTAAGCCCAACAGATGCTCTATAGCCCAGCAGTCGCCCTTTAGACCTGAAAAACTCTTCGATTAGGCCGATAAACCATCCGAACTATAAGCCGATAACTCGCCCGAAATTTAGGTCAATAAACCATCCGAAATTTACGCCGATAACTCGCCTGAAATTTAAGCCGATAACTCGCCCGAAATCACCCTGATACTGCGGGGAATGACCTTAAAACTCATGGGACCGTGTCCAAGTGTCTCTCCATCGGTTTCAATCTGCAAACGCCTGGAGCCATCGATCTGAATCGACCTGGCCATATAGGTTTCCACCTTGGAGTGTGTGACTATGCTGCCATTATAGAGGCGCTTCATGTTGGCCAGCACAGTAAGTTTCCCTATTTTCTTTATGAGTGTAATGCTATAAAGACCATCATCGGCAATGGCATGTGGAACCTGGATCATGCCGCCTCCATTGTACTTTCCGATACCCACATTCAGGGAGAAAACAGTGCGGTCATATGTTTTTCCATCGATCTCGATCTCTGCTTTTTGTGCCCTGTATCTGATCAGGCTGTAAAAAATATTGTAAAAGTAGAGAAAGGGACCACTTTTCCCTTTGTCTTTCATACGGTTGGACCGTTCCACCACCCGGGCTCCAAATCCCATACCCGCTATATTAATGAAATAGCGTTTCCACTCCTTTTCATTCTTCCGGTAATTTACCAGACCTGCATCCTGAATAAATGTTTTCTGTTGTTTGATGGTCTGCACAGCCCCTTCATAATCAACGGGAATGTTGAACATCCGGGCCCAGTCATTCCCGGTTCCAACCGAGATCATGCCAAGCATTACCTCAGTGGTATTGATCCGTTTCTGGGCAAATACTCCGTTAATAACTTCGTTCATGGTCCCATCGCCACCCACCACGATGATTTTGGAATATCCCTCTTTAATCTTGTTCCTGGCGATCACCGAAGCGTGTAACCTGCGGTTGGTGAAATGGGGCTCAAAAGGAATCCCTTGTTTTTTCAGGATCTGATCGATCAGGGGCCAGTCTCTCTCCGTCTTTCCACCACCTGCGACCCTGTTTACTATGGCTATCCAGTTGGATTTATTCATACTGTTCATTAATGTTGCGATTCAAAGATAAGGTTTTTCTGACTGTTGTCGATGTTTGTCCTATCTTTGACGCATTGGAAGCAAATACCTTATGAAGTTATTAATGTGAAATGTTGATAAGGTGTTTATAAATGAAAAATCATTGTTTACAATAACAAAATGGGTAAAAATAGCGGGCTATCCGAAAATAGTAAATTTGAATCCATTTTAATCATCCAATAAACATAAACCGAATGGCCGATGGCTAAAGTTATTGCAATAGCGAATCAGAAGGGAGGCGTAGGGAAAACCACCACGGCAATCAACCTGGGTGCAAGCCTGGCTGTGCTCGAAAAGAGAGTATTGATCATTGATGCAGATCCACAGGCCAATGCTACTTCCGGAACCGGATTTGATATAAAAAAGGTGAAGACCAGCATTTACGAGTGTCTGATCGAGGATGCCGATCCCAGAAAAATCATTCTCAACAGTGAGATCAGTCACCTGGATCTTATCCCTTCCCATATTGACCTGGTGGGGGCGGAAATTGAGATGCTGAATATGAATGAGCGGGAGTATATGTTAAAAAACGTTATCGGACAGGTGAAGCAGGACTATGAATATGTCCTGATCGATTGCTCGCCATCTCTCGGGCTGATTACTGTAAACGCATTAACAGCTGCCGATTCGGTGATCCTGCCTGTCCAATGTGAGTATTTTGCACTGGAAGGATTGGGAAAATTACTGAACACCATCAACATCATTCAGAGGGGCCTGAATCCGGATCTGGAGATTGAAGGATTTCTTCTTACCATGTACGATGGCCGGTTGAGGCTGTCCAATCAGGTGGTGGATGAAGTGCGGAAACATTTCCAGCAAATGGTATTTGAAACCATTATCCAGCGCAACATCAAACTTAGTGAAGCACCCAGTTTTGGGAAGCCGGCGGTACTGTACGATGCAGAATCGAGGGGAGCTGTAAGTTATCTGAACCTGGCCAGGGAGATCCTTCAGAAGAATGAGGAGACCCTGTTGAAGCAGGAAGAAAAAATAATGGATTAATTATACATCTTGATGGCAAAAAAGAACGTATTGGGAAGAGGATTGGGGGCATTGATCGATGTTTCGGATGATCAACAGGAGAGGCAACTGCTCCATTCACCGTCGGCAGTCAGTGAGATTCCCTTAAAGAATATTTCCTTGAATCCTTTCCAGCCCCGTACCTCCTTTGATGAAGAGGCACTCAATGAGCTGGTGATGTCGGTGATGGAGCATGGGATCATACAACCCATCACCGTTCGCAGGGCTGTCGACAATAGTTACCAGCTAATCACCGGAGAGCGGCGTCTGAGGGCTGCCCAGAAAGCAGGTCTAAAACGGATTCCTGCGTATGTGCGTGAAGCGGGAGATGAAAACATGCTGGAACTGGCACTGGTGGAGAATATTCAGCGGGAAGACCTGGATGCCATCGAAGTAGCCATATCATACCAACGGCTTATCGAAGAGTTCAGTCTGACTCAGGAGGGCCTGGGCGACAGGGTGGGTAAGAAACGTGCAACCATTGCCAACTACCTGAGGTTACTGAACCTGCCTGTTGAGGTACAGACGGCTATCCGTGAAAAGAAATTATCCATGGGGCATGCAAGGGCTTTGGCGGGTATTGAGGATAGAGCATTTCAACTAAAAGTATTCACCAGGATCCTTTCCGATGATCTTTCCGTGAGAAAGGTGGAGAGCCTGGCTCAAAAGGCCAAGAAAGAGGAGGGAACTGAACCTGTCATTCGTGATGATCCGCGGTCAGATTACGAAGATCTCAGAGAGCATCTTTCCCACTATTTTGGAGCCACAATCGAGTTTAAAAGAAGCAATAAAGGGACTGGTCGCATCGTTATTCCTTTTAAATCGGACGAGGACTTGCAGCGTATTGTGAGTATACTCGATAAACCGGGTAAATGAACAGGATCTATCTAACGGTTCTTCTTACTTCAATCCTAACGTCTCCGGCATTTAGTCAGGAACCCGATTCGGTTGCACAATACAGGAGCTTTGAACCCGATTCGCTTTCACCTTACAGGAACTTTGTACCCGACAGTATGATCCGTGAAAACGACCTCCGTTATGCCGATACGCTTGTAGTGAAACAACCCGATTTCAGCCACTCCTCTTCAAAGGCCATGATGTATGCACTGGTCCTTCCCGGACTCGGTCAGGCCTACAATAAAAAATATTTCAAAATACCCATAGTATGGGCTGCAATGGGAGCAGTGGGCTATGCCATTGTATACAATACCAAGAATTACCAGCAAGCGACCATGAATTATGCCCTATCGCCGGACGATACCAACGAACAATACCTCCAGTTCTGGCGAAGGAACATGGAGCTCAGTTATATTGGATTGATTGCCGTATATGCACTTCAGGTGCTGGACGCCTATGTGGATGCCCAGCTCTACTACTGGGATGTGAATGATGACCTTTCATTGCGTGTTGCCCCGTCACTGCAACCCCTAATGGCACCCACCAGCATGACCGGTCACTCCGTCGGACTCACCTGCAGTTTTAATTTTAAAGGAAGATGAACAGCCATACCAACCGAATCGCATTAACCCTTTTTACAGGAGTGTGGATGATGTTTCTGCCATCATATGTGAAGGCTCAGGAAACCAACTACACTGAAGAGAACATTGACATTGTGGAACCTTTAACCATGGATACTCTGGTCTCCATGGATACCTTTACCATGGAGGGTGAATTGGAGCTAAAGACTGCAGAGAATCTGGACAGCCTGCTTAACCTCTGGTATGTGAACCAGTCATTGGAAACAGCGGTGGATGATTACAATCCCGATGCAGATACCCTCATTCCCGATTTCTCCGATTCGGTCTATCTGCAACGGCTTTCCGAAATTCCTTCAGTGGTGGTTCTTACCTACAACCGCATTGTAAAGAACTATATTAATGTCTATACCCGAAAGCGGCGTGAACAGATGAGGGTCATGCTTGGACTATCGGACTACTACTTCCCTCTCTTCGGGGAGATCTTCGATTTCTACGGGATTCCCTATGAAATGAAATACCTCGCCATCATCGAGTCTGCCCTCAATCCCAGGGCAGTATCCCGGGCCAGTGCAGTGGGCATGTGGCAATTTATGTACAGTACTGGTAAACAGTACGGACTCACCATTAACTCCCTGGTGGATGAAAGGCGCGATCCTGTAGCTGCCACCCATGCTGCTGCCAAATTCCTGAAGGATCTTTATAGAATATACCATGACTGGACCCTGGCCCTGGCGGCATACAATTGTGGGCCTGGTAATGTAAATAAAGCCATTCGCAGGTCGGGCGGCAAGCGCGATTTCTGGGAAATTTATTACTATTTGCCCAGAGAGACCCGTGGATATGTCCCTGCATTCATTGCTGCTACCTATGCCATGAACTACCATGCCGATCACCTGATCACCAAGGCGCCGTTGCAACTGCCCAGGCATACCGATACCATCATGGTGCATGAACCGGTACACCTGAAACAGATAGCCGGGGTGCTGGGGATCCCGATTGCACAGCTACGGGATATGAATCCCCAGTACAGGCAGGAGATTGTGCCTGCAACTGCAAAACGTGGATACGCGGTTAAAATTCCCATGGAGCAGTCAGCTGCGTTTATCGATCTGCAGGATAGCATTTTTGCTTATAAGGATTCACTGTTTTTTGATAAGGGCAAGCTGGTGGCATCACCACACCGCTACTCCTCTTCTTATCGGGTCGACCTCCCTTCTGATAAATATGATAAGCTCTATTATACAGTCCGGTCAGGTGATAATGTGGGGTATATAGCAGACTGGTATGATGTGAGGGCATCTGATCTCAGGTACTGGAACAACATCAGCCGGAACATGATCCGGACAGGTCAGGAATTGTTGATCTATAAGGCCAAAGGAAAATCGGCCCGCTACAAGGATTTGAATAACATGAGTTTCACAGCGAAACAGCAATTTGCAGGCAGGACAGTTTCTAATTCGGTTTCCTCCACATCGGTTACAACCAAACAGCCCCCGGTGGATAATGGATCGGGAGAATACATTACCTATACGGTAAGACAGGGAGACACTTTGTGGGAGATCGCAAAGAAGTACCCGGGCACATCAGAAACTGATATCGCCAGATTGAACAGTATTTCCAACTCTTCGAGAATATCACCCGGACAGGTGATCAGGATCAAGCGGAAGGGATAACCAGGCATTTGTAAATCTCCGGTTGAAATGTATATTTGTGTATGAAGCCAATCCGGATCTTCATTTTCTTTGCAACTGTATTGCTGCTGATCGCCATCTTAGCTCTCCTGATGCCCGATCAGGGCATTGGTATCTCCGGAGATTATCGGCTCCATTTTATTAACTTATATGAAATATCCCGCGAGGATACGTTGGATAAGGCTGAGAATGTAAAACAACTCCTGGCCGAATCCTTTGTCACCGATGATCCGGAAGTGGACCCTGTGGTTGATCTTTTTATGCCAGCGGAAAGTGTGAGCACGCCCACAGAACCTGTAATTACCCCGGCAAACAAGGACAGTCTTCAGAAATCGGTTTTCAGGATTCAATTTGCCAAAGGGGGATCGAATTTATTAGACCCCTTCTTCCATAATCTGGATGATCAGAAAGCCGGGATTTCCATGCGCACCAGGATCCTCCATTTTGGTGATTCACAGTTAGAGAATGACCGGATGACTGCATTGATCAGGTACCGGCTTCAAAAACATTTCGGAGGGACAGGAACAGGACTGGTCCAGGCCATTCCACTCTATTGGGGTAGCATGGCCTATAAGCAGGACCAGCAGGGAGAGTGGTTGCGGTACACCTATTTTGGGAAACGAGACTCTTCCATCAAACATAACTCCTTTGGAGTAATGGGTGCGTTTACATCGGTTCCCCTGGCCACGGACGGGGAGTTGCCCATGCTTCACTATCGGTTCAACCTTTCCCGCCGCAGTGGCCGGTGTGATCGCATCAGGATCTTTCTGCACTCTTATGTGGACAGTGCCTCGGTGATTTTTCAGGTTAACGACACCATCGCTGACACCCTGAGGTATATTTCTGATGGATTCAGTGAGGTGGATTACAGGCACATTGGTATAGTGCAAGATCTGAAGATATACATGGATTTGCCGGAGGGAGGAAGGATCTATGGGATCTCCTTTGAATCATACGCGGGATTACAGATGGATAACATCGCCATGCGTGGAGGATCAGGGCTTATTTTTTCAAGGATGAACCGGGAGCAGCAACAAACCATGTTTGACCAGCTGTCGCCCGGCCTGATCCTGTTGCAATTCGGGGGGAACGTAGTACCCTACATGAATCCCGGATACTACCAGCGGGCATTTAAAAGAGAGCTGCAGTTTTACAAAGAGATATGTCCGGGTGTCCCCATCATTGTGATTGGACCTGCGGATATGTCTTACCGGGAGAAAGGGGTATTTCATACCTATCCTGGTCTGGAATCCATCAGAGATGCATTGAAATATGCAACGCTTGAAAGCGGATTTGCTTTCTGGGATCTCTATGAGGCCATGGGAGGAAGAAACTCAATGCCCTCCTATGTGCATACCGATCCGCCCCTTGCACGCACCGACTATATACATTTCACCAATTTGGGAATCAACCTGATGGGAGAGATGTTTTACAATTCATTGATGCTGGAATACAACAATTATACAAACCAACGCAGATCAAATTGAGTCAGATCCTGGTCGACATATTCCTCTTTAACCCGGAGAAGCCACTGATCTTTACCAGGTTCTTCTTCTGGGGCTTCTATTTTGTAGTGCTGCTCATCTACTCCGGTATCTACAAGCAGCGGGCCGTAAGAAATGCATTCCTTTTTGCGGTCAGTATTTTTTTCTATTGGAAGACCTCAGGACTCTTCTTCCTGATCCTGATCTTCTCCACAGCATCCGATTTTTACCTGGGTAACCTGATCCACTCTTCCAAAAAGAGAGGATGGAAAAAATTCGGGGTGATCATGAGTGTCTTTGTCAACCTCTTCATGCTCTCCTACTTCAAGTACACTTATCTCTTTGTGGATACAGTCAATTCACTCTTCCTCCTGGATATTGAGGTGGTCAATCATATGGCACTCTGGTCAAACCGCCTCGCAGGTACCCATTTCGATGTCTCCATGATCCTGCTTCCGGTGGGTATCTCATTCTTTACTTTCCAGACCATCTCCTACACGGTGGATGTATACCGGGGGAAGGTCGATCCCGTGAAACACATACTCGATTTTGGGTTCTATGTCTCCTTCTTCCCCCAGCTGGTGGCCGGTCCCATCGTGCGGGCTTCCGAGTTCATCCCCCAGCTCTATAAACGATACAGCCTCTCGTACCAGGAATTTGGGTTTGCCCTCTTCCTGATCCTGAAGGGACTATTTAAGAAGTTGTTTATCGGGGATTACATTGCGCTTAACCTGGTCGACCGGGTCTTTGCCAACCCCACAGGCTACTCCGGGTTTGAAAACCTGACAGCCCTCTTTGGATACTCTTTACAGGTGTATGTGGATTTCTCGGGGTATACCGACATAGCTATCGGAGTGGCTCTTTTACTGGGATTCCGGCTCCCCAAGAATTTCAACTCCCCTTACAAGGCCACCAGCGTGGGCAATTTCTGGAAGCGGTGGCACATCTCGCTTTCCAGCTGGCTGAAGGATTACCTCTACATACCTCTGGGAGGGAACCGTAAGGGGAGGATCATGACCGATGTGAATTTGATGATCACCATGTTGCTGGGTGGATTGTGGCACGGCGCAAGCTGGCAGTTCCTGGTCTGGGGCGGACTGAACGGAGTGGGACTGGTGGTCTACAAGCTCTGGAAAAGGATTTCACCTTATGAGAAGAGCAAACACTGGGCCGTGAGGTTCTGGAAGATCTTCAACACCTTCCTCTTTATCACCTTTACCCGCATCTGGTTCCGGTCCGAATCCATGGACAAGGCCAACCAATTGATACACCAGGTTGTGCATGAGTTCCATACTTCGATTATTCCCGAGGTGTTCTGGAGTTACCGGCTGGTATTCGGGGTCATGGCCCTGGGCTATTTCACACACTGGGTACCCGAACGGTGGAAACAGAACCTGCTCAATGGATTCATACGGTCACCCCTCTGGGCGAAGGTGATCATTACAGTCCTGGTCATCTTTGCCATTTACCAGTCCTGGTCATCCGATCTGCAGCCCTTTATCTACTTCCAATTTTAATTATCTTTGGAGAGCCATTAGAAACAGCCCTATGCGTTTACGTCCCAGGAACTGTCCCTTTAGATCCAATCCCCTTACCTCCCTGGCCATCCTGACCATTGTGGTCTTTTACATGTTTACCAACTTTCTGCATCACAGCTGGACAAGAGACGGTCCCGGAGAGAGGGGCGTGATACACTGGGATGTGATCTCGTATTACAGTTACCTGCCGGCCACTTTTATATATGGCGATGTGAGCCTGGGATTCCTGGATAATCCTCCTGAAGGATTTGTGAATGACGATAAGTTCTGGCCCTCCACCATTGAAAATGGTAATAAACTGATTATCACATCAATGGGATTGTCAGTGCTCTACGCACCTTTCTTTTTCACGGCCCATGTGCTGGCACCCATATTTGGGCAAGCCACCCATGGATTCAGTTCTATTTATCAGTTTTTTCTGGTCATCAGTGCCCTGGTGTATGTGACGTTCGGCTTTGTGATCCTGAAGAGTATCCTTTCCAGGTATTTCAAGCCATTGACTACTGCCATTACACTGATTGCCATCGCCTTCGGAACCAATCTGCTATATTATACCACTTTCGAAGCAGCCATGGCCCACTCCTATGGTTTCTTCCTGATTGTGCTTTTTCTTTATCAGGTGATCCGGTGGTATGAGAAACCTGATCTCCTGCGAACCATTCTCACCGGGGCCGTTTTCGGGTTCACTGCCCTGGTAAGACCCACCAATATCCTGGTTATTTTTATCCTGCTCCTGTGGGATGTAAAATCATGGAGAGGGTTGACGGACAGGATCTTCTTTTTTGTAAAGAAGTTTCACCTTGTACTGCTCATGTTGGCTGCATTTATTGTGGTCTGGATCCCCCAGTTCCTCTACTGGAAATCCATTACGGGACATTTTCTATATTTCTCCTATGCTGCAGAGGGGGCTTCATTCTACTGGGCACATCCAAACATCCTCAGGGGTTTGCTGGGTTTCAAAAAGGGATGGTTTATATATACACCCATGATGTTACTGGCTGTGGCTGGCATCCCTCTGCTTAGAAAACGAATACCCGGGCTATTCCTTCCCATATTGCTACTCCTGCTTTCTGCCATTTATGTTCAGAGTTCCTGGTGGTCCTGGTGGTTTGGAGGGGGATTTGGTTTAAGGGCCTACATCGATTTTTATGGTCTGATGGCCATACCCCTGGCTGTGGTGGTGGAACGAATGGTGGAACTGCGAAAGGAAACCTTCAGATATCCGGCGCTATCAATTATCGGTTTATTGTTGGTATTTCAGCTCATAAATACCCACCAGTACAGGCGCAACATCATTCACTATGTGGGAATGAACAAACACACGTACAAAAATGCTTTTCTTCGATTTGACTATCCTTATGATCACTGGACATCCCTCACCATGCCTGACTATGAGCTGGCTCGAAAAGGGATCTACGTCTTTTACTATACAGGGGACCAATACAAGAAGCTGACAGAGATGGAACGGTCTCAAGCCCTGGAATCGGTAAGGGGTATGGTGAATGAAGATAAGAGGCTGGTGAAAGAGATCAAATGGTATGCAGGGCGGGAAGAGATGAATCGGGAACAGGCCATGTCTGAAGTGATTGAAAGAATGTATCTTAGTATGACCGATAGATAACAGTATAACCGATAGATAACAGTGTGACCGATAGATAACAGTATGATCGATAGATAACAGTATGAACAAACAATAACCTATGCTCCATAACAAAACAGTTGCCGTTGTGATACCGGCCTTTAATGAAGAGGCTCAGATTGAGAAAGTCCTGGAAAATATGCCCGATTTTGTGGATCGGATGGTTGTGGTAAATGATCTCTCCGGCGATGGAACGGCTGATTTGGTGAGGGCTCATATGGACAAGGATCCGGCGGATCATTCCACCGGCCTGATCGGGCCAATTTCCATTGAGCGCAATTTCTATAACGAGGCTGAAATGGTGTTGCAGGAGCATGATCAAAAAGAAATTGAGAGATTTGTTCCGTCTGAAGTGGTCAATCAGGAACCGGAAAAGAGCAGGATCATCCTGATCAACCATCTGAAGAATGGGGGTGTGGGTGCAGCCATTGCCAGGGGATATAAGTGGTGCAAGGACAACAACATTGATTGCATTGCTGTAATGGCAGGGGACGGACAGATGGATCCCCATGAACTGGAAGCGATCTGTAGTCCGGTCATTCTTGAGGAGATCGATTATGTGAAGGGCAACCGTTTGATCCACCGGAGTGCCAAGCATGTGATTCCCCGTACCCGCTATTTAGGGAACTCCATACTCTCCATCATGACAAAAATGGCATCGGGTTACTGGCGTGTTTCTGATACCCAGACAGGTTATACAGCCATGTCACTTGCAGCACTGAAGAAAATAGATCTGCCCGGGATCTATAAGAGGTATGGGATGCCCAATGATATGCTTGTGAAACTTAATCTTGCCAGGTGCATCATCAAGGAGGTAGAGATCAAACCTGTATACCGCATTGGAGAGCGCTCCAAAATGAAGATCATGCGGGTGATCCCCAAAGTATCATGGTTGCTGTTCAGGTCCTTCTTCCGGCGGATCTGGATCAGGTATTTCAAACACGATTTTCACCCGCTCTTTCTGCTCTATCTTTTGGGAATTTTCCTGTTCCTGGCTTCCATTCCTTTTCTTATTGAGATCCTGAAGAATCTGTTTGTTCAGGGGAGTGTCACTCCTAACAGCATTCTGGTCATCTATATTTTCCTGGTGATTTCAGGGTTGCAGTCATGGTTCTTCGCCATGTGGATGGATATCCAGGACAACGACAGGTTACAAAAGTAGGTTCGGTTAATGCTGGATCTGACTGCTTTTCCCCGACCGGGTATTGGCCGCCAGGGAACTTCTCGTACCGACTATCCTCACAACGGTGGCAAGTAGAAAGATAAAGACCTCCCCACTGATGAACCACAATCGATTCAAAAAGGAGATGGTGGTGGCATTTTCCACATCCAATCCGGCCAGGGTAAGATAACCGATAATGATCCCTTCCCGCAATCCCAGTCCCCCGGGAAGAATAATCGCGATCAGTCCAAAACAGACACTGAGTGGAAATGCAAACATCATGATGGGCGTGATCGTCTCGCTGAATGCAAGCATAAAAAGATAAAAACCAGCGGTCCAGCACAACCAGATCAACATCACAGAACCTATCATTGGGAGTGAATGGCGAAACTTCACCAGTGGGATTTCGAGCTCCTTTTTAAAGATCTTTCCAAGAATCATGAGGATCCATGTATGAATCTTTTCGAAAAACAGGAAAAGTGTCAATCCCGCAATGATCAGCAAAACCAGCATGCTGATCCACTGTAACCGGTAAAAAATGATGGTGGGAACGGAGCTCACCAGGAATCCGGTCCACATATAGATCAGCTGCTCTTTCAAGGATACAAAGGATCTGTTTTTCAGTTCTGACTTGCCTTCCGACAGATAACCGGCCCGCCCCAGGATGACCCATATTTTACCTGGAATGTACTTGGCAAAGACAGAGAGTCCGTGCGAGACGAGTGCATCGCTACCGGTATTTATAAAACCGTGTGATTTCAGGGCTACCTTCCAACTGAGGGTGCTCACATAGAATCCGGCAAAGAGGCAGATAAATGACATTGCCAGAAAGGACCGGTTTCCCACTTCCGGGATGATGTAGTCTTGCCTGACCAGATAGATAAACAGGAACAGAAAAGAGATAAAAAGAAATATGTTGAAGATCCTTTTCATGGTCGCCGCGAGATACTCTCAAAGATAGAAATAAGTTCAGGCAAAGGCCTTTTTTAAGTATATTTGATTTTTCTTTTTCAGCAAAATGAAATACACCCTATCCGTTGTTATTCCTGCATTTAATGAAGAGAAAACTGTTCATCTGATTCTTGACCAGGTGGTTGACCTGGAGTTGGAAAACATTCAGCTTGAGATCGTTGTGGTGAATGACTGCTCTACGGATGGCACCAGGCCAGCCGTTGAGAATTATATCACAGAACATCCGAATCGCTCCATCCGCCTTTACAATCAGGAAAAAAACCGGGGAAAAGGAGCAGCCATACACAGGGGGATTGAAGAAGCTACCGGTGATTTTCTGATCATTCAGGACGCGGATCTGGAATATGATCCCCGTGAGTATAAGGATCTGCTTGCGCCCATTTTAAGTGATCAAGCGGATGTGGTTTACGGCTCCAGGTTCATGGGTTCCAATCCACACAGGATCCTGTTTTTCTGGCATTCCCTTGGCAACCGGCTACTCACCTTCCTGTCGAATATGTTCAACAATCTGAATCTCACAGATATGGAGACCTGCTACAAGATGTTCAGGTCCGAGATCATTAAAAAGATATACCTGCGGGAGAACAGGTTTGGTTTTGAACCCGAAGTTACAGCCAAAATTTCGAGGGTACCGGGTATCAGGATCTATGAAGTGGGTATATCTTATTATGGAAGGACTTATAGTGAGGGAAAGAAGATCAACTGGAAAGATGGATTCAGAGCCATCTACTGCATTATCAAGTACAGTGTTTTTCGCAAAAGAGTTTTTAAATGATGGACAAATATCAGAAGTACCTTGTTCCTGTTGTCCTGTTCTGCCTGATTGCAGGCTATACGATCCTGGTATTTCTTTCGGAGGGGACCATCGGTGGTGCCGATGATATGACCCATTACCGTTATTCCAGGTACGCTTACCAGAACCCCTATTTTTTTCTGCACCATTGGGGAAAACCGTTTTTTACTGCCATCAGTTCACCTTTTGCCCAATTCGGTTATAACGGGATACGGATCTTTAATGTACTGACAGGTGCCGCAGCGGCTTATTTCACCTACAGGACAGCAAAGATCTTAAAGATCAAATATCCGATCCTGGCCATTTTTCTGGTTATCTCATCTCCCTTATATACAATGCTGATGCTGAGTGGAATGACCGAGATCCTTTTCAGCCTGGTCCTTATCCTGTCCATCTTTCTTTTCTACAAAAAGCATTACATCTGGTCGGCACTGCTACTCTCATTCCTGCCCTTTGTAAGGACCGAAGGGGTGGTGATCCTGCCCCTATTCTTCATTGCCTATGCATGGCAGAAACAGTGGAAAGCATTGCCATTCATGCTGTTTGGATTTGTCTTCTACAGCATCGTGGGCAGTTTCCATTTTAATGATATCCTCTGGGTGATCCACGAAATGCCCTATAAGGGAAATGCAAAGGATATTTATGGCAGCGGTGAGCTGTTTCACTATGTGGGCGCATCAAAATATATTTTTGGCTGGGCACTCACGGTGATGATTGTTGCCGGACTGTTTGTCTGGCTGTTGGACCCATTCCTGAAATCAAAAAAGAAGCGAAAAGAGTGGCTGATGGAGATGCTGGTGATCTACATGCCCTTCTTTCTCTATTTGGCTGCCCATAGTTACGTATGGTGGAAGGGATTGGGAAATTCAGTGGGGATGATCAGGGTGATAGCTGCCATAGTTCCTTCAGCTGCCCTTCTGGGAGCGTTGGGCTGGAGCAGGCTGATGGAGTGGATCCCACTTCAGAAGATTTGGAAACAGGCCTTCACTGCTGTGCTCTGTATCTTCCTGGTGATCATACCACACAGGGTGTATGACATTCCAGTGCCATTGGGAGGTACCCAAATACTGGTGAAGGAGGCTTCCCACTGGCTGAAAGAATCCGAATATTTTGAAAACAGAATTTACTATTACGATCCGTTCTTCTGCCATTTCATGAACCTGAATCCATATGATGAGGAGAGGGTACGTGGATTTGTCTACGACAGTGATGCTCCGGAGTCAAATATTCAGGAGGGAGAGATGGTGATCTGGGATGCCCATTTCAGTCCCAACGAGGGTCGCCTTCCCCTGGAAAGACTCATGGATAATCCTGGTTTCAGACTGGTACACCTGGTACGACCCGGGAATACTTTCAAAGTACTGGGAGGGTATGAGTATGAGATTTATATCTTCCAACGGATCGTAGAAGATGATGGTCTCGACAACCATCAGATCCGGGAACATCTTCTGAGGGATTGATTTATTTAATATCTTTAATTGCATCCAAGTCAATTTAGCACCATGCTGAGTATTGTTGTACCTGCCTATTTCGAAGAGAAGAACATAAGCCACCTTTATGGTGAAATTATTCAGGCTCTCTCTCAAAACAAGATTGAGTTTGAGATCATTTTCGTAGATGATGGCAGCAAGGACCATACCTATAAAGAGATCAGCAAGCTGGCGAAAAATGATCCACGGGTTGTTGGCCTGAGGCTCACCAGGAATTTTGGCCACCAGATCGCCATTCTGGCAGGCCTCAATGAAGCACAGGGCGAAAGGATCATAATGATGGACGCCGATGGACAACACCCTCCTTCAATGATCCTCCCATTGCTGGAGAAACTGGAGGAGGGGTATGATATAGTCAATACCGTCAGGGAGTATGCCAGGGATGCCGGTTTTTTTAAAAAGCGCAGCTCCCGCCTTTTTTACCGTCTCTTCAATGCACTTTCAGATGTAAAGATTGAGAAGGATTCCTCAGACTTCCGGATCATGACCCGGGAGGCACTCACAGCATTTCTTTCAATCGACGAACAAAATCGTTTTACCCGGGGACTGGTAAGCTGGATGGGATTTCGGCAGAGCTCCCTTCCCTATGTTGCTCCTGAACGGTATTCAGGACAAACCAAGTATTCGGTGAGACGCATGTT
>JAUVKN010000309.1 GCA_030596245.1 Bacteroidia bacterium
ACTGTCCGTAAAGCAACCACCATCGTGGAAAATATACTCAAAGATACAGGCGCTTTTCAATACATGGCAATCCTTCATGAAGATCGTGTAACCGGCATGGTAGGGGGCAAGCGCGAATTCGGTCAGCAAATAGAGCTTCGTTGCTGGGACAGCGTGGATGCCCGGACTGCAACGCCCACACAATTATCATTCGAATTGCTGACAAATCTTGCAGATGAGATCATACGGCAGGTGCCAGGCATTGTTAGTGTAACATATAACCTTGCTCCCAAACCACCTTCAACTATTGAGGCGGTTTGATTAATCCGAGATTGATGGATTTATATGAAAATATATATCTGACCAGTGGAATTCTATTCAATCCCCAGCAGTTCAATTTTGAAAATAAGTACAGAATTTGCGGGAATGGTTCCCTCATTTTCGGTTTGGGCAAAAATATTGAAGGATGCAATGCAGAGGAGTAATAAAATTGTGTTTTTCATGGAGTAATTTTAAACAATGAATTAAGAGGTGGCATATTCCACTTCAATAATAGCGAAAAGATATAGATTCCTTAATTCTATCTGATGGAAAAATAATATATTGCTTCTGATAAAAGCCGGCGACAATTGTTTTAACATAAAACTTTCACCATGAAAAACTTTATCAAGCGCACGCTGAGAAACATTCCTCTCCTGGTTTTGATCTTTTTGTTGTTACAACAATGCAACCTGGAGAATGATAGCACCTATCAGTCATTAAAGGATTTTGCTGATGAAATAATAGTGATCAATACCCATGAGCATCAACGCTGGCCCGAAGAGAATGGTGACCATACTTATCGGCTTTTTCATCTGATTCAAGGAAGCTACCTTATGTCGGATATTGTTTCGGCCGGGGGACAACGGGTTAGTCTGAACCATCTGGACTCCATGAGTTTGGAGGAGTACTGGAGGATCAACGGACAGGCCCTTGACCATACACGGAATACCAGTTACTATAGCCATTTTATCAAGGGATTCCAGAAGCTGTATGATTTTGATGACCTCTATTTCACCGCATCAAATATCCAGGATTTGTCAGCACAGGTTGAAGTGAAGTATTCAGATTACAGGAGATGGTTTGATGAAGCATTCCAGAGGGCTGGATTTGAGCTGATGTTCCTGGATCAGTACTGGAAACCATTCAATACTGATGTGGCAGAACAGTACTATGCGCTTGTATTTCATATCAATCCGCTGGTGATGCAATCCAGTAATCGGCCTGCAATTGGCGATGAACTGTCGGGAATATATGATAGGGCAGAGGAGGATGGATTCAGCATCTCTGACCTGGATGAATACCTGAAGTATTGCGATTATCTCTTCACCAAAAACATTGAAAAGAGGGCAGTTTGTGTGAAAAATTCCATGGCCTACTCCCGTTCACTGGACTTTGAAGATGTGCCTTATGAAGTGGCGCGGGCTCTGTTTGCCAGGCCTTCAGAAAGTTTAAGCAGTAAGGAGGCCAAGAAGATCCAGGATTATCTTTTTCACTGGATCATTCAGAAATCCATAGAGAACGACCTACCCATTCAGATCCACACAGGATACCTGGCTGGGAACGGCAACACGCTGGATAACGGAAAGCCTGTAAAACTAAATAATCTTTTTCTGAAATACCCGGGAGCAAAATTTGTTCTGTTCCATGGAGGGTATCCCTGGACGGGTGAATATGCAGCATTTGGAAAGATGTTTCCCAATGTGTACCTGGACCTGGTGTGGTTGCCACAGATCTCAAGGGAAGAAGCTGTTCATGCACTGGATGAGATGTTCGACGGGGTTCCTTATAATAAATTTTTCTGGGGAGGGGATTGTGCATTTATAGAGGAATCTACCGGCTCGCTTGAATTTGGAAAAGATGTTGTGGCAGAGGTGCTTGCAAAGAGGATTGAAAGGGGATTGCTCAACGAGGATGTGGCCTTTGATATGATTCAGCGAATTTTCAGGGAGAATGCCATTGAGGTTTTTCAACTTGAGGAGAGGTTAGGGAGGGTTTTTTAGTTCCCTTTTTTCCAACCTTCCCTACTGTAAGGTACCTGGATTTGAAGGAGTATTCAAATTGATGTTCCTCCGGCAGATCAACTCTTTTCCAACAGTGCCATTGCGATGTATTCCCACTCCTCTTCAAGGGACATATCCGGCATCGATTTCTCAGCAATCCTATACCAGTATGAGGCGTTTAGAAGGTCACCCTCTTTCCTGTGGAGGTAAGCATGAACCCAGGCGCCGTCCTTATTTATCTCCTTTTGGGCAATTTTGTGAGCACTGTCCCAATCTCCGGCAGCATCAAGGAGCAGGGATTGGAGTAGAGAAGGGATATCGTCTGGAACAGTTCCTGAATCCTTCAGTTTAAGATATTCTTCTATGGAGATCATCTTATTTTTTGCAATAAAAATAGTAACACTTCTAACATTTGTGTGCATAATGCTTGTTATATTTACGTAAATATTCTTCCATGATCGATTCTTTCCAATTTTCCTCATTGCCTGAGATCATGTTCGGTAAAGGAAAGCGAAACGCACTTCCTGCCGCGGTGACCGCAATCGGCAATAAGGTCCTTTTACTGACCGGCTCCTCATCCATTCACAATTTGGGCCACGGAGAGGAGATAATTTTAGGACTGAAAAAGGCAAATGTTGAGTTGTGCCATGAAGTAATTGCTCATGAACCTTCTCCCTCGGTTGTGGACCAGATCGTTAAGAAGCACAGAGGAGACGGCGTTCAGGTTGTTGTGGCTGTGGGTGGAGGAAGTGTAATGGATGCAGGGAAAGCTATTTCTGCTATGATACCGGTGGAAGGAAGTATCAGGCAGTACCTGGAAGGTGTGGGAGAAAAGGAACATCCTGGGACCAAAATTCCATTTATTGCCATGCCCACCACATCTGGTACTGGAAGTGAAATGACAAAGAACGCTGTGATCTCTGAAGTGGGGGAGCAGGGTTTCAAAAAGTCGCTGCGGCACCGCAATTTCGTTCCGGAACTGGCTATCATTGATCCTGAAATGATGCTCTCATGCCCGGCAAGGCTTACTGCCAGCTCAGGGATGGATGCATTTACCCAACTGTTGGAATCTTATGTGTCCACCAGGGCCAATCCCATGACAGATGCATTGGCGCTTCAGGGTTTGAAGCAAATAAAGAAGTACTTGCTCAGGGCATTTTTGGAGGGTGAACAAAATCTCGAGGCCCGTTCTGGAATGGCACTGGCGGCCATGTTCTCAGGAATCACTCTGGCCCATGCCGGGCTGGGACTGGTACATGGTTTCGCCTCTTCGCTGGGTGGGTTTCACGATATCCCACATGGTGTTGTTTGTGGTTCCCTGATGGCACCTGTATTTGCCCATACCATCGATAACCTGATTGATCAACCCGATGATCCTGCCATGCAGAAATTAATCATCGTAAGCAAAGTGTTCGCCGATTTTAAATACAAGAAGGAGGTAGAGTATTTACAGGCATTCAAGGAGAAACTTATACATATCACCAACCTCCTTGAGATTCCAAGGCTTTCTGAATTCGGATTCAAAGAGGAATTCATTTCCAAAATCGTAGAAAATACTTCGCATAAATCTCATCCCGTCATACTTACAGAAGAGCAGATGTCAGATGCTTTAAAAAGAAGGATTTAACTCCTGCAGGATGGTGTCTGAAAGGGATTTGATAAATTCTGAATCAATGCAGAAATAGTGCTCAGAAATGTGCTTCTCCTGAATGGTTGAATTGAATGAATCTCCTGGCAGTGTGCGATCAAATTCCCGGTTTCTCCAAACATCAGGATTTGTAAACGGATTGAGGGTTGGGTCATAATTTACCGTGGTACCATCCTTGTAGAACTTGACGGGACAATCAGTATCATCCTCCAGGTAGATGATCAAGCTGTCATAATAGAATGAAAAATAGCTAAATCCATCCAGACAATCACATTTGATTGAATAAAACTCACTCATCACACCTGGTTGAATCCAATCACCTTCGGTAAATTCTGAAGAATAGGGCTGTGCATAAAAAGGGACTTCGGTATTGTTACTAATGGACATCCAGGAGAGTTCGTCATTCATACAACCGGTCAATAAAAACATCAATGATATCCAGGCTATTGCTTTCATCTACAAATCTTTTGCTATCTCCAACCCAGTATTTGACAAGAATAACTTAATGGCAATGGCCAGCAGGATGATTCCAAAGAACTTTTTCAGAATATGCAATCCGTTTGGTCCAAGTACTCTTTCAAAAAAGGTTGTGAGCCGGAGCACAAGATACACAATTATCATATTCAATGAAAGGGCAATTAAAATATTTATGGTATGATACTCAGCCCTTAAGGAAAGCAGTGTGGTGATGGAACCGGCTCCGGCGATCAACGGAAAGGCGATGGGAACGATGGTTCCTCCACCTCCGGTATCGTATTTGAAAAGTTGGATCCCCAATACCATCTCCAGTCCCATCAAAAGAAGAATGATGGATCCGGCTATGGCAAATGATGAAATATCCACCCCAAACAAACCAAGCAATGGCTCTCCGATAACGAGGAAAAGTAACATAATTACAAAGGCTGCAATGGTGGTTTTTCCAGGGTTTAAGGACCCGGTTTTTGCTTTGATATCCAGAATGATCGGTATGGACC
>JAUVKN010000152.1 GCA_030596245.1 Bacteroidia bacterium
TCTGCAACTTGCTTACAGTGAGAGAACTTGGTGGTTGTTAATAGGTTGCTAATGCTGGTTGTGAACTTATTATTGATTTCATAATGTAAAGGATTTTTTTGGTGAGACATGATTGCAAGACGACAAAGCTTCTAATGACAATAGAAATAATATGCAAAAACTTGCTAATACAAATAGAAAGTATTAGTTTTACCTTATTATGGACAGGCAGATATTGAAAGAAGTATTATTAGATCAGCGAGCTTTAAGTTTAAAGCCGGATGATGTTTTGCGTTATCAGCCGATTGCAGAAGATAGTGAGGTTGTTGTATTGTCTGGAGTCAGACGATGTGGAAAATCTACATTGTTACATGAAATCAGATCAACACAGAATGAATCGGATTATTTCTTCAATTTTGATGATGAACGAGTATTGAAATTCACAGTTAATGATTTTCAAATTCTTACTGAATTATTCATTGAGCTTTTTGGTACGCAGAACACCTACTATTTTGACGAAATACAAAATATAGAAGGGTGGGAACGATACATCAGGCGACTCAGGGATTATGGTAGTAAGGTGTTTATTACTGGTTCAAATGCTTCGATGTTAAGCAGGGAATTAGGGACTCACTTAACTGGCAGGTATGTTAGAAAAGAACTATTCCCCTTTTCTTTCAAGGAGTTTCTAAGGTTTAAAGGTGTCGATCATCCGGAAACAGGATTATTGTCAACAAATGAAAAGTCCTTGATAAAAGGGCAGTTCAATGTATACTTTGAATCTGGGGGATTTCCGGCATACCTTAAGTCAGGTAATAACGAATATCTTAAGTCTCTTTATGAAAGTATATTGTATAGGGATGTAATGGTGCGAAATAACCTTACAAATGAAAAAGAACTGTTGGAGTTGGTTTATTATTTTTCCAGCAATGTAGGTAAACTCATGTCGTATAATAGTTTAGCAAAGGTAGTCGGAGTAAAAAACGCTAGCACTATAAGTAATTATATTGGTTTTTTACAGGATAGTTATTTGATCTTTATGGTAAATAAGTATGATGTATCATTGAAGAAACAAATGCAAAATGCAAAAAAGGGATACCTTATAGATTTAGGTTTGCTTAGAACTCTTGCATTTCATCATACAGAGGACAATGGTCGATTGTTGGAAAATCTGGTTTTTCTTGAACTTAAGCGGAGAGGTAAAGAGATCTATTACCACAATCAGAAAAGGGAATGTGATTTTGTAATTAAGGAAAAAACAAAAATCGTAGAAGCGATACAAGTTTCCTGGAGTATCGAAGATGAATTTACATACAAAAGGGAATTGGCCGGTCTTTTGGATGCTGTGAATATTTTTGGACTAAAAGAAGGCTTAATACTTACCGAATCAATAGATCGTGAAATTGAAGTTGAAGGAGTGAGAGTCAGAGTTAAACCAGTATGGAAGTGGATGTTGGAATAAATCAAACATAAGACAATAATGAACGAAATTATCGGGAAAGATGATTGACAAGCAAAGCAGTATTTTTAACTATACAGTGGGAGAACTTATAGAAGAATTGAAAAAATACCCCAAAGACATGCCAGTAATTGTCAGTGGATATGAAACTGGTTATGAGAATTTTTATCTTCCCATTTTACGAAAAATCAGGCACATACCAGAAAACATGTATTGGGATGGTGAGTTTCAGATAGATGAGAACGGAATTGATGCATTTATACTGGAAAGAGAAGAGAGGCATGACTGAGTGGACAGAAAAGGGCAAAAACCCCGCAAATACATGAAGCGATTCAGGGTTCGGTTCCTGATCGCAGATTATAAAGCATAAAACCCCTGTAAATCAGCGATATACAGGGGTTTCAAGCAGTCCGTAGGGGAATCGAACCCCTGTTACCAGGATGAAAACCTGGCGTCCTAACCCCTAGACGAACGGACCGTATTTATTTAGAACTTGATTATTGCTAATCGGAGTGCAAAAGTAATACCTATTTGTTTTTTACCAAAAGAAAAATGAAAAAAATCAACCTTCGACCACTTCCTTTGCCAGGTTTTTAAGATCTATCCCCGAGAAGTTCCCTGATGTCATGATCAGAAGCACAAAGGTTTTTTCGTCCAGTGATGTGAGATGTTTTACCAGTTCATGGGAATCATTGCAGACAATAAGACCCTCCTTATTAAATTGCTTTTGTACCTCTTCAGGCGACAGGGTAGGAAGCTTTTTGCGTTTTACCACCGCTGGATTGAAGTAAACCATGGCCTGATCTGCCTCATCCAGTGTACCCTTATATTGAGGCATATATTCCATGTTAAGGCTGCTGTAGGTATGTAGTTCAAGGCAGGTGACCAGTTTCTGATACTTGTAGGTCTCCTTGAAAGCATTGATTGTAGCCTTTACAGTGGTGGGCGCATGTGCGAAGTCAAGGTAAACAGCGCGATTGTTTCCATTGGCCAGTAATTGTTGTCTGCGTTCAGCGCCCTTAAAGGTCTGGATGGAATCGTAGAAGTGATGATCTTCAACACCCAGGTCCCTGCACAGGAGCAACGCTCCCTGGATGTTCTGCATGTTATGCCTGCCGAACAGGTTGAGAGGCACAGAACCGTATTTGGTTTCAAGAACGAATCGGCCGGATTCTACCTTATGTGGATGTTCATTGTAGGGAATCTTCATTAAAGACCAATGGCTTTTATCGATCACATCCCCCAGGACCGGATCGCCATCATAATAGAAGACCTTTCCTCCACCTGTAGCGATTCTCAGGAATTTCCCGAATTGTTTTTTATAGGTCTCAAAAGTCCGGAACACATTCATATGGTCCCATGCAATCCCCGACAGGAGTGTCATATGTGGATTGTACTGGTGAAATTTTGGAGTGAGATCAAGGGGAGAAGAGAGATACTCATCACCTTCCAGAATGATAAGCGGGGCGTCTTCGGAAAGCTTTACCATGGTTTCGAAACCAGCAATCTGTGAACCCACCATATAGTCAAAGTCCTTGTTCTGATCGTGCAATACATGCATGACCATGGCGGTGATGGTGGTCTTCCCATGGCTGCCACCTATTACAATCCGCTTCTTATTTTTGCTATGCTCATAGAGGTATTCAGGAAAAGAGTAAATTTTAATTCCCAGTTCCTGCGCCTTTTTGAGTTCAGGGTTGGTCTTTCGGGCATGCATTCCCAGGATAACGGCATCGAGACCAGTATGGATCCGGTCGGAATCCCATCCCTGCTTATCCGGGAGAAGCCCGTGAGCCTCAAGTCTTGAATAAGAAGGTTCAAAAATCTCATCGTCCGATCCACTTACTGTGTATCCTTTCTTGTGAAGCGCAATGGCGAGATTATGCATCACTGCTCCCCCGATGGCGATAAAATGAAAGTTCATTTTGCTGGGTTCTGCATTCAAACAACAGGGTTCGATCATTAAAAATAAAGGATTATTCAGGCGGATTTGACAGGTTTTTTTGGAACTTATTAACTATTTTCAGGTTATTCGTTTCCAATTGTTTGGTATTTTTGAGTAAGATGTAAACATCAATTAAATTCAGGGTATTTAACGGACATACCCGGGGAATGGTAGTCCCGGAACTTTTCCTGGAACCCGGAGTGTATAGCAAATATGATCTGGATCCTGAACTGGCTAAGTTGGAAAAGCAGGAGTTTCTTGATGAATTAGACAATTCATCCAGGCTTATCTTCTTTTATGACCCTCTAAAAAAGAGCTTGTTCTACCCGTAAGTCTCCAGTAGAACTTTAAGGATCTTTTTACCTGCTTCGGTGACCTTTGTACCCGGACCGAAGATGGCTATAACACCCGAGTTGTAAAGGAATTCATAGTCCTGAGCTGGGATCACACCTCCAGCAATGACCATGATATCCTTGCGTCCAAGTTTTTTCAACTCGTCGATAACCTGCGGGATCAGGGTTTTATGTCCCCCGGCCAGGGAGGATATACCCAGTAGATGAACATCATTCTCCACCGCCTGTTTTGCTGCTTCTACCGGGGTTTGAAACAGGGGGCCAATATCCACGTCAAATCCAATATCGGCATACCCTGTACTGACCACCTTGGCTCCCCGATCGTGTCCATCCTGGCCCATTTTGGCAATCATGATACGGGGCTGACGACCCTCCTTTTTTGCAAATTCCTGTGCCATGGCACAAGCTTCACGAAAAGACTGGTCCTGGGAAGACTCAGAGGAATATATACCGGATATGGATCGGATCACAGCTTTGTACCTGCTGGAAACAGATTCAATGGCGGAGGAGATCTCTCCAAGTGTAACCCTGTTTTTTGCCGCTTCAATTGAAAGTTCAAGCAGATTTCCATGACCGCTTTTAGCACAAGCAGTTATGGCTTCCAATGAAGCAGATACTTTTCCGTTATCCCTCTCCTTTTTTAGCTTAATGAGTCTGTCCAATTGGGATTGTCTGACTGCTGTATTATCCACTTCCAGGATATCAAGGGGATCTTCCTTATCAAGCCGATACTGGTTCACTCCGACGATAATATCTTTTCCGCTGTCAATTCTGGCCTGCTTTCTGGCAGCGGCTTCTTCAATGCGCATTTTCGGGAGTCCGGTTTCGATGGCGTTTGCCATCCCTCCCAATTCTTCAATTTCCTCGATGTGTTCCCAGGCCCTTTGCGCAATTTCATGGGTAAGGGATTCAACATAGTATGATCCGGCCCATGGATCCAGAGATCGGCATATTTCGGTCTCTTCCTGAAGATGGAGCTGGGTGTTTCTTGCAATCCTGGCTGAGAAATCTGTGGGAAGAGCGATGGCTTCATCCAGTGCATTGGTATGAAGCGATTGGGTATGTCCCAGTGTAGCAGCCATGGCTTCAATAGAAGTCCGAGCCACATTGTTAAAAGGATCCTGTTCCGTGAGACTCCAGCCGGAGGTCTGGGAGTGGGTCCTTAAAGCCATGGATTTGGGATTCTTAGGATTGAACCGTTTTACAATCTTTGCCCAGAGCATCCTGGCTGCTCTCAGCTTGGCAATCTCCATGAAGTGATTCATTCCAATGGCCCAAAAAAAGGAGAGTCTTGGAGCAAAAGCATCAATGTCAATTCCCGCTTTTACTCCGGTACGCAGGTATTCCAGTCCATCGGCCAGGGTATAAGCCAATTCGATGTCTGCCGTGGCACCAGCTTCCTGCATGTGGTAGCCTGAAATACTGATGCTGTTGAATTTCGGCATATTTCTGGAAGTGTACTCAAAAATGTCTGCAACAATTTTCATTGACATACCGGGAGGATAGATGTAGGTATTGCGGACCATAAACTCTTTAAGTATATCGTTCTGGATGGTACCGATGAGCTCTTCCAGAGTAGCACCCTGTTCCAGACCAGCCACAATATAGAAGGCCATGATAGGAAGCACGGCACCATTCATGGTCATGGATACCGACATTTTATTGAGTGGGATCTGGTCAAAAAGGATTTTCATGTCGAGAATGGAGTCGATGGCCACCCCTGCTTTTCCCACATCACCTTCAACACGCTCGTGATCGGAGTCATATCCCCTGTGTGTGGCCAGGTCAAAGGCCACCGAAAGTCCTTTTTGTCCGGCAGCAAGGTTCCGGCGGTAGAACGCATTGGATTCTTCTGCAGTTGAGAATCCCGCATATTGTCTGATGGTCCATGGACGAATGGCAAACATGGCAGAATAAGGCCCCCTCAGGAATGGTGGCAGCCCGGCAGCATAGTTAAGATGCTCCATATTTTCAAGATCCTCCCTGTCATAGGAAGATTTGATGATGATCTGCTCAGGCGTTTCCCAGAGGGACAAAGAATCTTGCCTCTGAGAACCGGTTTTTATATTTCGAAAATCTACTTTGCTGAAATCTGGCCTCATGGTAGTGTACTAGTGATAAAGTGTGAAAGAGTAAAAGTGTGAAAGAGTAAAAGTGAAAAGGTTATAATAACATGCGGTTAAATTCTTTGAGGGTTTCCAGGAGATTGCTCTTGATATGGATGAACTGGTCGATCCCTTTCTTACGTAATGCATTCACCAAATCGACAGGGTATCCAGCCACCACAATAATTGACTGCTCCTTCAGAGCTGTGTGAACCACAGGTGCAAGTTCAGAATAGGCATCATCCGAGCTGCAGAGTACAACGATGTCGGCTTTTTTATCTTTAGCTGCTTGTATTCCCGAGTCAACTGTGTCAAAAGCAGGTTGGTCCAGGATTTCATATCCGGCACACGCAAAAAAGTTTCCCGAGAAGGCGGCCCTTGCTGTCATCCATGCCGGGTTCCCATATTTGAAAAGAAGGACCCTGGGCCTTTTCCCACTTTTTTCTGTTTCGATCCGGACCTCCTCGAAAAGGGAAGCGAAGCGAAATGGTTCAAGTGGGGTTAATGGGGCATCGTGTGACTCTTCTTTGCCCGGTTTTTTCAGGTTCTCCAGGATCAATTCATTGAAATTTGGAAATGCATTGGTCCCCAGGATCCTCCCCTTGCCTGAGGCTGTTCTCTCAATTTTCTTTTTTCGGGATGCAAGTACCTTTTCCTGGATCCACCCGGTTTCAAATGCTTTCCTATAGCCTCCCTTCGATTCCAACTCGCGGAACATTTCCCAGGATTTTTCTCCGATTGAATCGGTGAGGCTTTCAATATAATAGGATCCCGAGGCTGGATCAGCCACACGATCATAATAGGCCTCTTCACGGAGAATGATCTGGACATTCCGGGCAATACGGTCCGAAAATGCAGTGCTCTTTTCATAAGGATAATCAAACGGGAGCACACTAACCAGGTTAGCACCCCCCAGAATGGAGGACATGGCTTCTGTGGTTCCTCGTAACATGTTAACGTAGGGATCAAACAGTGTCATGTTCCACTCCGACGAGGTGGAATGGATCCGTATCTTTCCCATGGAGGGGTCAATGCCATAGGCTTCACTGATCTTTCCCCAGAGGATCCTGGCGGCTCGCAGTTTGGCCACCTCCATAAAGTAATTGGATCCCACGGCCAGACTCAATTGCAACGAGTCCTGTGCAACCTGTGGATCAATCCCCAGAGTAGTGAGTAAAGCCATGTACTCATTGGCCATGGCCATTGTACTTGCCAACTCTTCCACCAGTGTTGATCCGGAATTCTGGATCAAACCGCCATTGACATCAATGACCCTTATGTCCGGTGAATTTTTACTCACTCTGCTGACCAGCTTGCCAATATTTTCCAGGCTGGCGATGGGGATGCCCGAAGTGGTCATCTTCCCCAGAGGGTCGGCACCCAGTGATCCTTTCAAATCACCGGGATCAACACCACGGGTTCCAGCCAGTTCACAAAGGTGACCATACAGCGCATCTGCACCCATGTATCCTTGAAACAGAAGTTCAGTTTCATCCAGCGAGACTCCTTCAAGCAGTGTTCCAAGCATTTCAATGTTTGGTGAGGGAGCATTCCTTAATTGAATACGAATGGCTTGTGCCCCTCCTTTCAATGCCGTTTTGATCCGGTTATTGGCCTCCTCCAGGTCATACCCCGGGAACAGATCCTGGCAAATAGTCCACCCATTAGGTGCGCTTCCAGCTCCTTTCAACTTACCCACATTCTCCAGGTAATTAAGGGAATCAAGATCTTCCTTCCTGTAGTATGGTTTTACAGTAATGCCTTCATCGGTTTTCCAGTTCAGTTTTTTCCGGGAACCGGTTCCCTTCAGATCTGCCTTGATCTTCTCTTCCCATGCAGTTGTGGTAATCTCAGGGAAGTCCGTAAATAGCTGTTTGAACCTTTCCTCTTTCATGCTTCAAAAGTGAAATACAAAGAAAGTGTTTTGGTAACATCTAATCAACGTTTGCGTATAATAATCTTGATAAGAGTCCGGGCTGGATAGGATGCCCGTATGTCCTGACTTGCGCTTTGAGTAGAATTATTATAATATTGTAATATTAGAAGAAGAACCAACTGTACCATCCATGAAAAGAGTATTCTTGCTGCTCGCTGTACTGAACATTGCCTGTTTTGTAAATGCACAAACGGTTGAAGGTATCCAGGTAAAATCCGAAGATGATAAAATTATCATCAACTATAGGATCGGAGGATCCACTGATGCACAGAAATATAATGTGACGCTCTCCTGTTCCATGGATGGTGGTCTCCGTTTTGAACCCAGGACAGTAATCGGTGATGTGGGGGAGAATATCAGGGGAGGCAGGAGTTACTACACCATTGAGTGGGATGTTTTCGAGGATGTGGATGAAGTGGGTGATGTGGAATTTTTTATAAAGGTATACCTGGTAAAAGACATGACACCAGTGCCGGTAGAGCCCCAATCTCAGCCTCAGACTGAGCCAGCACTGGAGAGGGAACAGCAACCTGTCAGCCAGCAGAGCAGTGTCGCCGTAAAAGGGGAAGAAACTTTTAACCGCAAGTCATTTTTTGCTTACACTGGAAGTAGTAATAGCCCATTGGGTGTTAGTGTTGGCGGTGTGAAGAATTTCGGGTTCTATTTGAGCTTCCGGTTTGGATCATCGGACTATTATGAAAACTATATGTGGGGAACATTGACAGCCGGTTTGACCAAGTACATTTATACACTGGGAAAGTACCGGATACATGCTTATGCAGGAGTTGGATCTTCAGCTGAGGTATACGAAGATATCTATGGAGATAGCTTGAGCGAGTCGTATTTTACAGCGGATTTTGGGATCATTCAGGTAGTCAACTTTCTGAGCCTGACCCTTGGGCTGGAAGTGATAAGTGACGTTGGGACTTATCCGGTTTTTGGAATTGGTCTCGTGTTTTAAACAGTGGGAGTTATGAAGAATAGGATGTATGTGTTTTCGGTAATCATTCTGGTAGCGATCTGTTTCCAGGTTACGGCTCAGAGTGCAGAGAAATCCAGCGGAGTAGTCTCGCTGAATATGAAAAAGAAATCGACCAGGTACAGCGAAGGCTCAGTTCAGATGACCATACCTATGGCACAAAAAACTGCGGTTAAATTGAGTGGTGAGGTGAATGGATTTACCTGGATTACCCCCACATTTACAAGTGTAAAAACATCCGAAAGCGACTTTGAGATCAAGGCTACAGTCGATTCGGATGAGAACATCAGGTTTGTGAATCTGTTCAACAATGGTCAGTTCATCAAAAACATAATTCCTCCTGTTTCCAACATCAGGCAAATGGTTGTGGAGGAACCAATGGAACTTCACCTCGGCAGTAACGAGCTGAAGTTGGAAGTGGTGACAGTTTCGGGAAAAAAGCTTGAAAGTTCGGTGGAGGTGGTGTATGACATTTCCAGTGCGAAATACTGGGCCCTGATTATCGCTGTCGAGCAGTATGATGATCCAGACATCAATGACCTGGATCAACCGGTTAATGATGCTACCAGATTTTCAACTCTCATTACCACTGAGTATAACTTCGAGCAAGAAAATATCATATTTATGAGGGATCCCACAAAGGCTGAAATAATCGGAACCCTCCACCAGTTGCGGAGCCAGGTAGCCCCGGAAGATAACTTGCTGATCTATTATGCAGGTCATGGTACCTGGGACGAGGAGATGAGTACAGGTTACTGGTTTCCCAGGGATGCTAACCGTAATAATCCTGTTAACTGGCTGCCC
>JAUVKN010000273.1 GCA_030596245.1 Bacteroidia bacterium
AACATGAGAAATTCGCCAGCGCCCTGATGGTTCCCGATTTCAAATACCTGAAGGAGTGGTGTGCATCAAAGAGTTTATCCGCCGAGCTAGGGCACGATGAGCTTATTAGCCTGCCTGAAGTGACTGCTATCTTCGATCAGGAAATATCCAAAATTAACAAGACACTTTCCGACTGGGAAAAGATCAACCGTTTTCGTATCGTACCTGATGATTGGTCACCCGCATCCGGAGAACTTTCTGCCAGCCTGAAGCTGAAACGGAAAGTGATTGAATCGAAATATCCGGATCTGCTCGAAGCCATCTATCAAAGGCAATCATGAGAATCCAGGAAGTATCCGGTAAAAGAGTAAAAAAGGCTTTTCTTCAGGTTCCCAGGATCCTCTACAAAGAGGATGATACCTGGGCCTGTCCCTTGGACAAAGAGATTGCCTCCATTTTTGATCCGGACAAGAATATATATTTTAAACATGGTGAAGCCACCAGGTGGGTATTGTATGACCAACACAACCAGTTGATTGGCAGGATTGCAGGTTTCATTGACCACAACAGTGCAAACAATTATGACCAGCCAACCGGAGGCACAGGCTTCTTTGAGTGCATCAACAATCAGGAAGCAGCCAACCTCCTGTTTGATACAGCAAAAGATTGGCTGAAAGATCGTGGAATGGAAGCCATGGATGGTCCCGTTAACTTTGGGGAAACAGACAAATACTGGGGATTGTTGGTGGAGGGTTTCACCCATCCCTCCTACGAGTTAGCCTATAATCCACCCTATTACCAGGACCTGTTTGAGACCTACGGATTTAAGACATATTTCAAACAGGAGGGATTTCACCTGGATGTGAAAAAAGAGTTCCCTCCCCGGATTAAAAGAATTGCAGAATGGGTCGCACAAAAACCTGAATATGAATTCAAGCATTTTGAATGGAGAAGTAGCGACCAGTTTATGAAAGATTTTGTGGTAGTTTTCAACGAGGCCTGGGCTTCCTTTAAAGAGAATTTTGAACCTCTTGAACTCTCCTATATTAAGAAAACCATTAAAAAGGCAAAAGTGATTCTTGATGAGGAGTTTATCTGGATTGCCTACAACAAAGGAAAACCCATCGCTATTTACCTGATGTACCCCGATGTGAACATGATCCTCAAACACCTCAACGGCAGGCTCACCGTTCCGGCCCTGATCAAGTTCCTTTACCTGAAAAGAAGAAAGACCATGACCAGAGCCCGGGGTGTGCTCATGGGTGTAATCCCTGCTTTCCAGGGCCTTGGGGTAGAAGCCGGGATTATCATCAATCTTGTGAAAGTTTTTAAAACAAAACCACATTATACCGAAATTGAGTTTTCCTGGGTAGGTGATTTCAATCCCAAGATGCGCAAAATATTCATGTCAGTGGGGAGCGAATCAGCCAAGCATTATATCACCTACAGGTACCTGTTTGACAGGAATGCAGTCTATAAGAGGTACCCCATTCCCGGTGACGAAGAAAAGTAATCCAGAATTATAAGCATGACATACGATATTATAATTATTGGGGCCGGACTGGGTGGGCTTACTGCCGGGGCAAAACTGGCCAGGGAGGGGAAAAAAGTGTTGCTGCTTGAACAACACGACAGGCCCGGCGGATGTGCTACCACATTCAAACGCAGGGATTTCACCATGGAAGTGGGCCTGCATGAGATGGATGGATTGCATCCCAGGGATATGAAGAAGAGAATTTTTCAAGACCTGGGGGTCTTTGACAGGGTGGAGTTCCTTGCCGTGCCGGAGTTCTACAGGTTTATCAATGAACGATTCGATCTGGTGATCCCTCATGACCCGGAAGAGGCAAAAATGATCCTGAAGAGTGCTTTTCCAGGTGATGAGCAGGGTATCGATGACTATTTCCACCATGTACTCAATGCAAAAAGGGTGATGATCGAATACCGGAACCAACCAGAAAAAAGCGTGGGACAGTTCCTGGATGAGATTATTTCCAACGAAGACCTGAAACTGGTGCTGTTGGGAAACCTGGGATACTTCCATGATGATCCCTATACACTTTCCTGGCTCTATTACCTGACTGCCCAGGGAAGCTATTACGGGGGTCGCGCCAATTTTATCAAGGGTGGTTCCCAGCAGCTCTCCAACGCACTCAGTGCTATCATCACAGAAAATGGAGGCGATGTGAAGCTAAACAGCCTTGTGACAACCATCGATTATGACAGAAAAACACCCGTGGGTGTTTCCTATGAAGATGTCAAAGGAGAGAACCGGGGCACCTACTCTGACCAGGCCAAAGAGATCGTTGTCAATGCAGCTGTTCCAAACCTGGCCCACACACTGTTGTCAAAGTCAGATGGTAAAACCCTGTCAGAGCAGATCCGGCAAAACAGGATCGGAGCCTCTTTGCTCACAGTATACTATGGCTTCAACAGGTCCCTGACGAAGGTGGGTAACAAACACTATTCCACATTTATTTACGATGCATCGGTGCGGTCCCAGGCTGATATTCTGGAAAACAACCACAGCGATTTCAGCACACGTAGCTTCACCTTTGTGGATTATAGCCAGGTAGATTCCGCCCTGGCCCCTGAAGGGAAAAGTGTGGGTGCAGCATGTTGCGTAGACTACCCCTCCGACTGGGAGGAGCTGACCCGGGAGGAGTACAACCGCATGAAGGCCGACGTGGCCGATGTAATTACTGACAGGTGTGATAAAATTATACCAGGATTCAGAGACGCAGTGGAATACATGGAGGTAGCCACTTCTTTAAGTGTAAAACGATTCACCCTGAATCCCGGGGGTGCGGCATATGGATTTGCGCAAAATCCGGGAAAACCCACTGGCTATCTTAACGCCCTTCCTGCAAACATTCACATTGCCTCGGCATGGGGAAAGTTTGGCGGAGGATTCTCGGGCTCCATCATAGGTGGTTATATGACCGCGATCGACCTGCTTCGCAAGTCTCATGTTAAAAGTGGAAAGTAGAAAGTTAAAAGCGGGATAGTTAGAGGGTGATGTGAATCAGGATTTACCTCTGCTTTTAGGTCAACTCTTTCAACGCACTACTTGTCCGCTCCAGGTAGTTATCCACCTGAGCCTCTGTTTCAAATCCAACGATCATCATATCCACACTTCCCAGACCCAATACAAACCGAAGTGAGTGATCCATCTTTTCACTCTCATTTCGAAGCTTTCCATTGCCCACCAGTTTCATTCCTATAACACCCTTCCCGGCAGCATGAAGCTGATGTATCACTTCCACCACCTCTGCCGGATCGGGCTTGTCCATGGCAATCCCATAAGGATTGATCCTGGCATGGAGCACATCCACCCACGGATCGGCCAGGGCGGCTTTCATGGCTTCCAGTGAATGGACCGAAACACCGTGGGCACGAATAATGCCCTTTGCTTTCAGGTTGTCCAGGATATCCATCTGCTTCTTCATGGAATCGGTCCAGTCAGAATCCACCATGCAATGAATCTGTACCAGGTCGATGTAATCGGTGTCCAGCTCCTTTCGAAACCGATCCACCACAATGTCTGCATCGGGCCGCTCCGGTTCAGGGATCCCACCTTTACGGGTCCATATTTTTGAAGTGAGAAGAAGCTTGTCCCGCTCCATCCCTTTCAACGCCTCTGCCACCAATCCATGGGTCCCATAGGTGTCGGCACAATCGAACTGCCGGAATCCCCTTTCATAAGCATGCCTTAGCATGGCCACGCTTTTGGAGGCATCCTGCCTTTTAAGAAAAGAGCTCCGGTTCCCTCCACTCACACCGGTTCCCACACCAAGTAAAGTGGTTTTTAGTCCCGATTTTCCAAGTGAGATGGTTTGAAGCGGATCAGGTGTAAGAAACCTTCCGGACAATCCATACAAAGGATTGCTAAACATTAAATGGGCGGTCCCCAGTGAAAGTGCTCCCAGGAATTTTCGGCGGTTCAGATCAAACTTTCCCATGAAATAATATTTTGCAAATAAGTTACAGTAATATTACTATTTCCCCGGTATCCACATATCCTGAGCAGTCAGACCACACTCTGAGATCATCTGAATTGCATAATCCATTCGTCCAAGGTCAGTGGCACCACCATTGTTGGTCCCCAGGGTAAACTTTACTCCTGCCTCTTTGGCCCTGCATATAAAGGCTACACTTGGGATCCGGTTCCTGTTATTGATCTCAAAAGCTACCTGGCTCTCCACCAGTGCCGCAATCACCAGGTCCATTCGATCTTCGGTCCAGAGTTCATCATACCGGTCGTTAATCTCAGCGGGCAGATAGGTGGGGTTCACATAGATATCAATGGGTTCGTTGCTTACGATCTTCACGATCCTGTCCACCAGCTGGTCCATGAAGTCCTGGGGATCGCCCACTTCGGTCTCCTCCTTGATCCAGAGTCTCAACCTTTTCCCATTATCGTTGGTCCATGTCATGGCATCGGTAAATGCGTAATCAAAGCGGGCGATGCTCTCCTTGCTGAAGAGATCCAGCCACTCCCTGCCTTCGGCCTGCATGGCGAACCAGGTAAAGGGTGAGGCCTTATAAGAATCCAGGAACATGTTCAGGGAATCATCATCCTCAAATCCCATTTTCAGACCGCAATTCACGGCAATTCCATAGGTGAATCCATATTTCCGGGCATTGGCCAGTGCCTGCTCCTCGGTCAATCCCCCCTTCAGGTGTGTATGAAGATCGATGAGCGGGAAATTCTGTCCGGCAAGGTCAATGAGCTGCTTTTCAAACTCCAGGTCCTCAAGAGGAGTCCCGGGTGTAGGCAGATCGTCGGACAAAGGCTTGACCTTGATATTTTTATAATAGACGATGCTGCCCGGGTCATGGCACTGGAAAGCAAATGTACCGGAACCCAAAACCCTTCCTTCCATTCCTCCACTCCGGTAGATCTCATCAGGTTCTGTATATTCCGCGGCCAGCATACCGTTAATAAAGGTCTGGATGGTCTTCCCCTGAACAACAATGCGATAGTTGAACCACTCGTTATCGGGAACGGGGCTCTTCCATACATTTCGGATGGCGTAGATACTACCTGTCATTTTATGCTCCATATAGTCCCCCGGCTCCACAGGATTGTTCGAGTTGATCACCTGGCACTCATACCCTTTGGAGGGCCACCCCTCTTCCTGGAATCCGGTATGAATGTAAATTCCCGAATTGGATCCGGGAGTGGTTTTCACATCCACCATAAACTCAAAATTTTTAAACCCATGGTCCAGCACCTCCCCATCATAAAAGAGGTGAGAGCGCTCACCGGCAGTCACAATGGCCCCCTCTTCAATCTTCCAGGAATCGGTATTTTCGGAGGCCTTCCAGCCTTCCAGACTCTCTCCGTCAAACAGTGAGATCCATTCGTCGGAATTACATCCGGTAAGCACAAATGACAGGAGCAAAATGAGAGGGAATGCTAAAGATTTCATGGTTGTGGTTTTAGTTAGGGATCAATCGTGACTAAAATTAACATAATAATTGTTAATCCTGTGTTATTGGCGCTGTGTCATATTCCCTATTCCACTGAAAAATTGTACATTTAGGCCCTTAATTTTCTGATAATTATACAATCCATCTCAAAACAGATAAAAAATGAAGCTTACCAGACGCAGTTTTATACAAACTGGCGGCGCAGCTGTGGCAGGAACCATGGTGTTGCCTCCGCTTCTGAACTCATGCCAG